>PUOZ01000108.1 GCA_003553165.1 Thioalkalivibrio sp. | reverse complement strand
TCTGGGACGAGGACACCTGGTCCCGAAATCGCGAGCTCTGGTTCGGGGAGGATGCGGATGACGCACTCAGCGAAGCGCTCGAATCCATCGCGCTCTGATCGTTATGGAGTCCATGCCCCATACGCCGGTGCTGCTCGAGGCCGCACTTCAGGCCCTGGCGATCCGTCCCGACGGAAGGTACGTGGACGGCACGTTTGGGCGTGGCGGCCACAGCCGCGGGATTCTCTCGCGGCTCGGGCCGAACGGACGCCTGCTGGCCATGGACCGGGATCCCTCGGCGCTGGAAGCGTCCGGGCAACTGGCCGCAGACCCGCGCTTTTCCTTTCGGCAGGGGGCCTTTTCGCACATGGCTGAGGTCATCCGGCAACATTGGCCCGAAGCTGGGGTCGATGGCGTGCTGCTGGACCTGGGAGTCTCCTCGCCGCAGCTCGACGAGCCGTCGCGCGGTTTCAGTTTCCAGCACGATGGCCCGCTGGACATGCGCATGGATCCCGGCACCGGCATCCCGGCCTCGGCATGGCTGCATCGTGCCGATGAGGCCGCGATCGCCGAGGTCCTCCATACCCTTGGCGAGGAGCGGTTTTCCCGCCGCATTGCGCGTGCGATCGTCGCCGCTCGCCGTACCGCGCCGCTGACCCGAACGCGAGAACTGGCGGACCTGGTGCGCCGCGCGGTGCCGCGTTCGGAGCCGGGTCGGCATCCGGCCACGCGGACCTTCCAGGCGCTGCGTATTCACGTCAACGATGAACTCGGTGAACTGCGGGCCTGGCTGGACACCATTCCCGATGTGCTGGTCCCCGGCGCGCGTCTCGCAGTGATCAGTTTCCATTCTCTGGAGGACCGGCTGGTCAAGCGCGCTTTCCAGGGGCGATCGGACGCGCCCCGGCTGCCGCGTGGTCTGCCGGTCCTCCCCGAGGCAACCCCTCCGCGTCTGCGGATGGTCGGCAAGCCCGTGCGTCCCGACGCCGCCGAGTGCAAGCGCAATCCGCGCGCGCGCTCCGCCGTGTTGCGAGTCGGCGAGCGCAACCCATGAGCCGGACCCTGATGCTCCAGATTCTGCTGGCGGCGTTTGTCTTCGCCTCCGCCGTCGGCGTGGTCGTGGCGCGCCACGAGGCCCGGCAGGCCTTCATCGCGCATCAGGCCGGGCTGCAGGATCGTGACGCACTGAATCTCGAGTGGACCCAGTTGCAGCTGGAACAGGCAACCTGGGCGACACAGGCGCGCATCGAGACCGCCGCGCGCGACCGCCTGGGCATGATCCAGCCGGGTCCGGACCGCATCGTGTACGTGGAGGGGCGCTCGTGGGTGCGCTGAAACGCCAGGTGAGCCACTGGCGCCTGAAGATCCTGGCGTCGGGCCTGCTCGCAGTGACGGCCCTTCTGCTTCTTCGGGCCATGGACCTGCAGGTCCTGAAGCAGGATTTTCTCCAGGGACAGGGGGAGGCCCGACAGGTGCGCACGATCGTGGAGCCGGCATACCGGGGCTTGATCACCGATCGCAACGGCGAGCCGCTCGCAATCTCGGGTCCGGTGGAGACGGTGTGGGCGCATCCCGGGGAACTGCTTGCCGCCGAGCATCGGTTGCCGGAACTGGCGCGGGTTCTCGAGATGGAGGTTGCCGTGCTGCGGGCCCGTCTCGAGGAGCGGGCGAATCGGGAATTCCTCTATCTGAGGCGCCAGCTGCCGCCCGAGCGGGCGCAGCAGGTGGCGGCACTGGGGGTTCCCGGGGTCGCGCTGATGCGCGAATTCCGACGCTATTACCCCCATGGTGAGGCAGCGGCGCACATCGTCGGTTTCACCGATATCGACGAGCGGGGCCAGGAGGGGATGGAGCTGGCCTTCGACGGCTGGCTCGCAGGTCGCCCCGGCTCGAAGCGCGTTTTGCGCGATCGCCATGGTCAGAAAATCCGCGACGTGGCGAGCATCCTTCCGGCCCGGGACGGCAATGACCTGCGCCTGACCGTCGATCAACGTCTGCAATACCTCGCCTATCGCGAGCTGAAGGCGGCGGTGCAGTCGCACAACGCCGTTGGCGGTTCCGCTGTGCTGGTGGATGCTCGCTCGGGCGACATCCTTGCCATGGTCAATCAGCCGGGCTTCAATCCGAACAACCGTTCCCGGCTCGATCTGTCCATGACCCGCAACCGGGCCGCAACCGATACGCTGGAACCGGGATCGGTGATCAAGCCGTTCACGGTGGCGGCAGCGCTGGAGACCGGCACCGTCAGCCCCGACGTGCAGCTCGACACCGCGCCCGGCACCATGCGCGTTGGCCGCCACACCGTGCGCGACATCCGCAACTTTGGGCGTATCGATCTGACCACGCTGATTTCGCGGTCCTCCAACGTCGGTTCCACACAGCTCGCGCTCGAGACCCCCCCGGCCGACTTCTGGCGCATGCTGCACCAAGCCGGCTTCGGGCGCTCGCTGGGAACCGGCCTGCCCGGCGAGGCAGGGGGGTTGCTGCGCGATTTTCCGACCTGGCGCCGGGTCGAGCAGGCGACACTGGGTTACGGATACGGTCTTTCGGTGACCCCGCTGCAGCTGGCCGCGGCCTACACGGCGTTTGCCAACGACGGCTACCGGGTGCCGCTGCGTCTGGTCGAGGCGGCCGGGGACGACCGCCGGCCGGAACCCGTGATGCGCGCCGATACCGCGCGCCAGCTACTGGCCATGATGGAACACGTCACCGGTCCCGAAGGCACCGCCCGGCAGGCAAGGATTCATGGCTACCGGGTGGCGGGCAAGACCGGCACCAGCCGCAAGGCTACAGCCGGCGGCTATGCCAGGGATCGCTATCAGTCGGCTTTCGTCGGGTTGGCTCCGGTGTCGAATCCGCGCTTCGTGATGGCGGTGGTCATCGACGAACCCAGAGCCGGCGTGTATTACGGCGGCGCAGTGGCGGCGCCCGTGTTTGCCCGGGTGATGGAGAGCGCCCTGCGCCTCTTCAACGAGCCTCCGGACAATCTCGGTGAGCAGGAATTGCGGATGGCGCTGGAGCGCCGGGGGCCGACGTCATGACGGTGTCCGCACTGCCGCTCTCGCGTCTTCTGCCCGATCGCCGGGGGCTGCCGGACGTCGCCGTGCACGACCTCAGCATGAGCAGCCGAAGCCTGGCGCCCGGTACCGCTTTCGTTGCCCTGCGCGGTACCCGGGCCCATGGTCTCGATTTCGCTGCGCGGGCCCTGGAGCAGGGCGCCGTTGCGGTGCTCTGGGATGAGGGCAGCGCTGAGCCCCAGCCGGACCCCCGCTTCGTGCACGTCCCGCAACTGCGCCGGCGGTTGCCGGAACTGGCACGCAGGCTGTTCGGCGCCTGGCCCGAGGAACGGCCGCTGATCGCCGTCACCGGTACTGACGGCAAGACGTCGGTGAGCCATCAGGTCAGCGCCGCACTCACCCTTCTCGGGCTGCGCTGCGCCGTGATCGGAACCCTGGGGGTGGGTACGGCGGAGGCGCTCTCGCCGACGGGGCATACGACCCCCGACGTGCTGGAACTCCACCGCCACCTCGCGGAGCTTGCGCGCGCCGGCTTCGACGCGGTCGCGCTGGAGGCATCCTCCCATGCGCTGGTGCAGGGCCGCCTGGACGGACTGCGGCCGCGGCTGGCGGTCCTGACCCACCTGGGCCGGGACCACCTCGATTACCACGGTTCGTTGGCCGCGTATGCCGATGCCAAGGCCCTGCTGTTCCGCATGCCCGGCCTGCAGGCCATGGTGCTGAATCTTGACGATGAACTGGGTCGCCGGTTGCTGGCCGAACATTGCACCGGGTCGGGGCAGCCGGGCTGCTGGACCTACGGCCTGCACGACGCGCCGGACCTGCCCGGCGCAGGGGCGCGCCATATCCAGGCGCGGAACGTCGATGCGTCCGTCCAGGGTCTGCGCTTCGAGGTGCAGGTCGGTTCATTCCAGGGTCAGGTCAGCGCACCGCTCTTCGGCGTCTTTCAGGTCGCCAACCTGCTCGCCACGCTGGGCACGTTGCTGGCACTCGGCCAACCGCCGGCGCGAGCGTTTGCCGCATTGAGTGCGGTGCGGGGCGTTCCCGGGCGTATGGAGCGGTTCATCAAGGCGGGCGGGCCGGTGCTGGTGGTGGACTATGCGCACACGGCCCGCGCGCTGGAGTCGGTCCTGCTGGCCCTGCGCCCACATGTCGTTGGCAGACTCTGGACGGTCTTCGGCTGCGGCGGCAACCGCGACCCCGGCAAGCGCTCGGCGATGGGCGAAGTGGCGGCCCGGTTGTCCGACGCGGTGATCGTCACCGACGACAACCCGCGCGACGAGTCTCCCGCCGCCATTCGCCGGGCCGTCCTCGACGGCTGTGCCGGCCCAGCCCCGGTGCGCGAGATCGGTGATCGCGGCCAAGCCATCCGCACCGCGGTGGCCGAGGCCGAGGCCGGCGACGTCGTCCTGATCGCCGGCAAGGGACACGAGGCGGTCCAGATCATCGCCGGCGTGGAACACCCGTTCAGTGACCGGGAACTTGCGATGCGGCTCACGGCCGGGGGCGGGTCGGCATGATTGCCATGGATACCAACGAACTGGCCCGTACGGTCGATGGACGTCTTCACGGGGCCGCCGAGGTACGCATCCGCGGCGTCAACACGGATTCGCGCAAGGCCCTGGGGCAGTCTCTGTTCGTCGCGATTCGCGGCGAACGATTCGATGGTCACGATTTCATCGGTCCCGAGCTGGCGGCGGCAGCCCTGCTGGTAGAGCGCGTCGTCGACGATCCCCGGCCGCAGGTGGTGGTCAGCGACACCCTGGAAGCCCTGGCGCAACTCGCGAGCGCGTGGCGTGCCCGCTTCCCGGCAAGGGTCGTCGCCCTGACGGGTTCCAACGGCAAGACCACAACCAAGGAGATGCTGCGCGCGGTTCTGTCCCGGGTCGGTTCCGTGTACGCGACCGAGGGAAACCTGAACAACCATATCGGTGTGCCCCTGACGCTTCTCGCGATGCCGCTCACGGCGGACTACGCCGTGATCGAGATGGGCGCGAATCATGCCGGAGAGATCGCGCGCCTGACGCGCTGGACCCAACCCCATGTCGCGCTGATCACCAACGCGGGACGTGCCCACCTGGATGGCTTCGGCAGCGTGGAGGGAGTGGCGCGGGCCAAGGGGGAGATCTTCGAGGGGCTCCCGGACCATGGTGGTACCGCAGTAATCAATCTCGACGACCGCTTTGCCGAATACTGGCTGTCCCTGAACCGGCATCGCCAATGTCTCGGTTTCTCGCTGGACGGCCGGGGGGAAATCCAGGGCGTCTGGCGGGATCCGGACCGTCTGGAACTCCGGATACAGCGCGCCCGGCGCGATCTCGTTCTCGCGGTGCCGGGACGGCACATGGCTCAGAACGCGCTGGCTGCGGCGGCGGCAGCCAGCGCCCTCGGTTGCGGTATCGACACCGTCGTGGAAGGTCTGCAGGCCTGGCGACCGGTCGCGGGCCGACTGCGCGCCTTCCGGGACAGCTCCGGCGCACGGGTCTGGGACGACACCTACAACGCCAACCCGGAGAGCCTTGCCGCGGCGCTGCAGGTGCTCTCCGCCCAGGAAGGGGTCAGAGTGCTGGTCCTGGGCGACATGAACGAGTTGGGCCGCGAGGCCGAGGCCCTGCATGCCGAAATGGGGCAGCAAGCCCGGAGCATGGGCATTCACCACCTGCTCGCGCTGGGCACCGTGACCCCGGCGGCGGTGGAGGCCTTCGGCAAGGACGCGGCCTGGTTCCCGAACCACGCCGAACTGCTCCCTGCACTGCGGGAATTGCTGCGGCCAGGCACCGCCGTGCTGGTGAAGGGTTCCCGCAGTCAACACATGGAGGACATTCTCGCCGGGCTCGATCTGAAACCGGCCGGGTCAACCGAGGGGGTGGCCGATGCTCTTGGTGCTGGCTGAATATCTCGCGAAGTTTCATACGGGATTCACGGTCTTTCAGTACCTGACGCTGCGCTCGATCCTCGGGGTCGTCACCGCGCTGGTCATCGCGCTACTGATCGGGCCGGCCATGATCCGCCGCCTGACCATCCAGAAGATCGGCCAGCAGATCCGCAGCGACGGACC
>PUOZ01000153.1 GCA_003553165.1 Thioalkalivibrio sp. | reverse complement strand
GGCTCGTGCTGCCTGAGCGACAGAATGTCCGGTACGAGGAAGTCAACGGCTTCAAAGAAGGATGGCGGAATGGGGGCTTCACGGCACTGATGCGCGAGGGTCCGGCTGGCAATCCGCATGGTTGTGATCTTGCTGCCTAACGCAGAGCGATGTGGCGACCCGTTGCCTGGCGCTCGAAGAAGGCGACCCCGTGCTGATAAAACGGCATCCGGTTAATCGGTAACTGCACCATGTTTGGGTCCTGTCGGCAGACTTGGTGAGCCCCCGTGTCTCTTGCGCGACACACGCGATGCCAGCGCCGGATGAGCGCGCCGGCCCCCACGGCAACACGCCTCGCCGAAGCGGTCGCAACTGTCGAGCCGAAACTAGAACCGGCTCCACTCCACTCTCTCGACCTTCCCACCCCGGATGCGGAACTGGTAGTTCAGGTCGTTCACCCGGTACATCCAGATCTCGTGATCGGGGGCGCAGCCATCGGGGCAGGCGTACACCACGCTCCGATGTTCGGGCGGCCCGATCAGCCGGATCATGGTGGTCACCGGGGTTCCCTGTCGTATCAGTTCCCCTTCGATCCGAAGGCTGCTGGCTTGGGCGGCCGCAATGAACAGGCTCCCCAGCACAAGTCCCAAAACAAGCTTCTTCATCTCGGCCTCCGCAGACAATCCTGTCGTTCCGATGATCCCCAATGTACCTGCCCAGTCTCTCCAACCCGAACGGACGTTCAGCCTCTCGGTGGATTCAGGGCCACTGCCGGCTCGACCCGGAACGCTGGACTGCACCGGAGACTCTCGTCCATACCGCCGACCTACCCGCAGCTCCCGTTGCCGTGAAGCGTCCCGGGACGCAATGCACGACGCTGCCCGGGGGCATTCGTGCTGAAGCAGTATCTCCCGAGTGAGCAGCCAGCGGGCCAGGCCGGGTCACATCACCCGCCGTCCCGTCCACATGTCCCGCAAATCTGGTGCGTGCACGCATCGGCAGAACTGAAACCTTCGAAGGACGAGCGTGTAGCATAACCCTGCCACTGGATCACCAGGTGATCCTGCAAACATCCGGATCGGCCTTTTTGTCAGACCGATTCCACTGGATCATGCTGTGAGCCACCCCCTGCACTACTCTGACGAGGTTCTGGCTGCAGGCCGCGAGGACCGGTTCGTCCGCTGCATGCGACCACGAGTCCCGCAGCTGGCCAACCACAAGGCGGGGTTGCGGCCCGCAAACGCATACGATGGAAGCGCTGTCACCGCACAACAATGGAAGGCCTCTCAATCATGCCCTTGAATGCCCCCAGTCTCTCGGCCGTACAGACACTCCTCGCGCACCACCTGGACGAACACCGCCGACTTCCGGAATCTGCGCGGGCGCGGGACCTGGGATCCGAACGGGCGCTCATTCAGGACTACTCGGGGCGCGTCGTCTACGAACTGCTCCAGAACGCATTGGACCGTTCGAGGGAACGGATTCTCGTCCGCTGGGATCCGGCGTCGCGATGCCTCGAGGTGGCCAACGACGGAAAGCCGGTCAGCGCCTACCCTGGACAGACTCCGCGTCGCAGCGACTTTCATGCCCTGGTGAGCCTGCATTCCTCAACGAAGCGCGCGAAGGAGAGCATCGGAAACAAGGGGGTGGGCTTTCGGTCGGTCTTCGCCGCAGCGCCCCAGGTGGAAGTCTGGAGCCGCACCGACGAGGGACGCTGGTGGGGCCTGCGCATGCGCCATCCCAGCCAACTACAACCCGCACCCGACGTGGCGTGGATGGAATCGGAGGTCGCGAGCTTTTACGCGCCGGAGCCCATCACCGACGGAGTGGGCACCCGGTTTTCTGCCTATCAGACCGTGGTCCGCCTGCTCGACGTTCGCCCGGAGCGGGCCCACGTACTCGAGCAGACCGTACGGGACCTGATGCGGGTCCCGATGCGGTTCCTCGAACACCGAGCACCCCACCCGCACGAACTGCGCATCCTGCTGATGCTAGGCGATGCAGAAGTGGCGCACCGCATCGTCGATGGCGCACAGGAGATGGCGGTCTCCAGCACAGTCACCCTGGCAGTGAGCGACGAGGTGCGTCGCGATACCGGGCTTGACCTGGACACCGCCGAGGTCCGTGTCATGGCCTGCACCGTTCCCGTGTCGCACGGGCCGGCCACGGAAACCGACCCGCGTCACACGGGACTCTACTGGTCCTACCTGCCCACCGAACAGGATGCCGGCTTCGGCGTGGACATCCACGCCGATTTCTACCTGAGCAACTCCCGGCGCTCGCTGGCGCTTCGAACCTTGGAACGTGGCGAGGAGGATTCGGCCTCGGACCCCGCTGGCTGGAACCGGCGACTCGTCCGTCAGGCCGCGTCCCTGATCGTTGGAGAACTCTGGCAGCGCACTGAAATGGTCACTCGTGAGGACTTCTGGGCGTACGCCCATCCGGCACGCTGCCGCTGTGAGCACCTGGCCTTCGAGGTGGGAAGGCTATTACTGGGCGATCTCGGCGTTTTCCAGGACATCATTCGCCGCAGCTTTCCCGAAGATGCTGGACCGTGGACCCTGCAACGCTATGACGACTTCTTCTCCGCGCTGGAGCGATGGGCCACCTATGCCTATCAACAGCCGCTTTGTGCCGGCAAACAACCCAGATACAAGTGGCTCGAGTCCCTGCTCGAGATCGTCGAGCGCTCCCAGGCGCCGGTCCTGCCCATCGTAGAACAGTCGGATGACAGTGCCATGGGGCAGCGCGTGGCCGTCGCCCGATCCCTGATCCGCGGCAAGCAGGGCCAGAAACGCGCTGATGCCGACCGCATTTATCTCCGCCGCTCGCGGGCCGATGCAGAGGCTACGGAGTCGTTGCCGACTGTTGTTCAGGATCAGGGCACCTTCGTGACGGTGTTCGCACCACCAGGGATGCAACAACAAGATGCCACCAGATATGGGCTGATGGACTTCAGTCGCCCGGAGCTGCTGGCCCAGTTGAAGCCCGGCCGGGACGAACGGGAACATCGGGAGCTGCTCAAGGCGGCACTTCGGCTTGCGTCCCACGAGTCCGTGCAGGGCGGGCAGGAATCGGTGCTGCAGCGGGCTCAGACAACTCCAGGTGGCCCCGCCTGGCGCCTCGCCCTGGAGGGCGGGACGACCCTGCGCCGGGCGGCACAGAACCTGCGATCCCTGTACCTGCCGACTCTGTCGGGCTGGCAACCGGCCCACCGGGTGGTACGGAGCGGGGGCGGCCCCTGGCCGAGTCTCGACGAAACCATGCTGGCCGGGGTTCTTGCAGAACTGGCCGGCGAGGGACCGGATGAGCCCTGTCCTCACCTCGATACGGACCGTGTTTGCCGATTGTTCGGCATCGGTGTACTTCCGGTCGACCGGACCGGCGCGATTCCCGATTGGCCGGAAGCCCCCGCCGCCGCACTCGGACGCTCGATCCTGCGCGCGTGGTCACGCGACATGGCCCCGATTTTCGGCGCGGGTATCGGCGAGCGCGCGCGGACGCAGTTGCGTCGAGCCGCATGGATCCATGGCGATTTGGCTCAAGACGCTTTCGCGTCGTTGGAACCAGGAGTTGGCCCGGGTGCGCCCTACGCGCCTTTGGATCTTTGGTGGCAGTTGCCGCAGTCCGGCTTCCGCACCCGCTTGCTGCCGCGTCTGATCGTGCCCCGAGAAACCGCCCTCCCGCAGTGGGCACGCGATCTCGGCATCGAGAATCCGCGGGAGGCGCAAGGGGAAGACCGCATTCTGCGCGCCATGGAGCGGCTGCGCGGCGACCCCGCGGCGAAGGACGACGAGCGGGATCTGAGCGACCTTTACCGGCGCCTGGTCGAAGGGATCCTGCGGCTCGATTCGCCGCCGTTCATCCCGCTCCTGCACCGCCATGTCGACGAAAACGGCGTAACCCGCAGCCTGGAATGGGGCCACACCGATGACGGGATCTGGCACGATCCGGGCGGCGCTCAGTCATCCGCCCTGTCGGCCTTCCGCGCGGTTCGGGTCTGGGTCTATCGCGGCGCGTCGCGACGCAATGCGGAAGCCCTGGGGCTCATCCACTTCGACCCGAAGGAACCCACGGTCGGCCGCGAGGGCGGCTCCAATCCGTTCTTGGCCGAACGTCTTCGCGAAGCGATCTGGGAGGCATTGCCAGATCTGATCGCGGCCGCATCCATGGCGCGGGAGGAATTCGACGAGCAGGCAGCGATCCGCAAACAGGCGGCACTTCAGGTGCAGCACTATGAGCGGGTCTGGGTCCGCTGGCATTTTGCCGACAAGATCGCCGAGCGGGGCCGCGATGACATCGGCGACGTATTCCTCCTGCCCTTGCCCGGCGGCGACAAGGCGATCTGTTTCGACGGCCATGACCTTCCCTTGGTCGAGTGCGCCTTCCCGCTCAGCGAGTGGCTGTGCGACAGTCGCGCGTTTGGCCCGGTGTTCCGCGACGGGCTTTATGCCTGGAGCCGTGCGGGCTCGGATCGACAGCGCGCCAGTTCCGTCGCGCGGTTTCGCCGCGACCACAACCTCAGCGACGCCGACATTACCCAGTGGCGCTCCCGACTCCAGGAAGCGCGCCTGGACGATCAGCGCAAGGCGGTTTGGCAGACGCGCATCCTCCGGGTGCTCTCCCGCTTCGGAGCAGTCAAGGACGTCGTTCGGCCGGGGATCGTGGTGACCCCCTCGGTCTGGGAAACCACCGACGTGGCATCCGACCCGATGTTCCCCGACGTGAGTGAGGAAGATTTGCGACAGGCGTTGCGCACGGCCCTCGGGGACGATCCTCAGTTTCGCCTGCTCGTTCCACTGGTCGACTTCCAGACCGAGCACCGCGAGCGGTTCCGGCGTGCACTGCGCCTCCCTTATATCGCCGCGGTCGCGGACCGGGATGGGCGCGGCCAGTGGAACGAGCGTCTTCTGGAGGAGTTGCAAGCAAAAGGCGATGGTGTCACTTCAGAGGACGAGGCCGGCTTCAGTCGACTACGGTTTGATATCGACCAAGCCCTGCGTGCTCGCTACGGCCTGCCGCCCCTGGACGAACTCGCCCCAACCCCAGAGGCATGGTCCTTCGCCCGCGGCCAGATCCCGATCTCAGCCTTACCGAAGACCGCCGCCGTTTCGACCTTGCGTCCTTTCGCGGGAGGGTCCACTGGCGGCATGCCCCGGACCGCGCTCTCGGAGGAAGCCTGGCTGCGCAAGGCGCGCCGCAAGGCATCCGGCGGCCGCCGCGCCGAGGATGCAGTCCTCGGCCTGGCCGTTCGTCAGGCGCTTGAATGGCGGCAACGCGACGCACAGGGATTCAATCACGCCCTGAACACCGCGCTGCCGCAGCTGGGCGAGGCCGGCAAAAAGCGTTACGCCGCGCTCCAGGATGAAGCGGGACTGCGGGCTTTTCTGCACGTCAGCGATTATCTCGGCGATGTCGGCTTTGACGTACTCGTCCCGGACGAGGCAGCGGGCTGCGCCTTGTGGGTCGAGGTCAAGCGCGTCGGGTCGCTCAATGAAGACGCGATGTTCTTCCTTTCCGAAAACGAACGGCGCAGGGCGGTCGAGTACCTGGAAAAGGGACTGCCCTGGCGCCTGTGGCTGGTTTCGAGCACCGGCCAGGTCGCAGATGTCTCTTCGATCGCGGAGCGGTTCCGCGAGTGCTCACAGGACGTGCAGGCCCTCCTGAATGCCGGCTTGCGGCCAGGCGAATGGATGCTCGTGTTGCAGGGGTCAGGAGACCGGATTCATGGCGCAGGCTAGCGGAGGCCACGTATTGGGCGGAGTCCCCTCTGCACCGTCCGCAAACAACTGCGTCGCCCCGGGCCGACGGCAAATCGCTTACCGCGTGGATGCAGCCGCGACCGAGGGAAAGGGTGCCCAGACGACCTCCCCCCTCCGGACCCAATGGATCGCGATCCCCCTGACCGGGCTTCCCTCCCCTGCCAGCGCCCGCGCATAGGCTTCGAGTTGCGGCTGGTAGGCGAGGAAGGCCAGCAGCGGATCCTCGACGCGGTCGGACTTGTGGTCGATGATCCAGGCACCGTCGGTGGTCCGAACGATCAGGTCGGCGGTTCCGGAAACCACGGTGCCGCGATCATCC
>PUOZ01000261.1 GCA_003553165.1 Thioalkalivibrio sp. | reverse complement strand
TCCGCCTATAGCCGCGTAGCGGCTTAGGGGGTGGTGAAGCGGCGCGCGGCGCGTCAGCACCGTTATTGGGGTTGTTTTTGCTGCTCGATGTACTGCTTCAGGACCGAAAGCGGCGCTCCACGAAATGCGCGAGTTCTTCGGGCCTGGCTGGCGCATGTACTACGTTCAGCGAGGCACTGCGCTGATCATAATGCTCGGCGGCGGTGACAAACGCAGCCAGACAGCGGATATCGCCGCTGCACGAGCGCTGGCCACCCGGCTTCAGGAGTGAAATACGATGACCAAGAAGATCAAAATCGACGAACTCCCCGAGTTCGACATGGCGCAGCACCTCAACACCGACGAGGATATCGCGCAGTATCTGAGCCAGGTCCTTGAAGACGAAGAGCCCGGAGAACTGGCGGCGGCGCTCGGCCATATCGCCAAGGCACGCGGCATGACTGAAATCGCGCGGGCGTCCGGCATCAAGCGTGAAGCGCTGTACCGTGCGCTACGCCCCGAAGCACACCCACGCCTGGATACCATTCAGCGCGTATGTCGCGCTCTGGGGATCACACTCACCGCCAAGGTGAGCAAACCTGGCGAGCCAACGTCCACCGAATCCGTTCACCCATAACGGCAACCCTTTGGGTATCGGACTGCGACTCAGGTGGCTACCGCGGCCGGCCGCCGCCTCGGCGAGGCATGCCCCGGCTCGACGCCTTGAATCTTCCTCCGCTGACCGCCGACGAGGTAAAAGCCGAAATTCAGGCTGCGCTGTATTCCGGGGACAGTGCACTCAATTCTGGCGAGTGCGCGCCTGACGGGGTACTCCCACGCCCCCGTGGCCCCTCGTTCACGGTTCTGGTTCTGTATTCAGCCGTTTGGCGTGGCATGGCAGCATCGGATGTCCGGCGGTAGCCGGCGCACACGCTTGGCGCTTCCGAACCAAAGCCTCGCGCAGGCGCGCCGTTATCCCTGCGCCCCGGTCGCCCTTCCACGCGATTCCTGCATCCGCTGGGCGGAGCCGTCTAAGACGGCCGGTCCGGTTCGAAGGGATTCAGCACGGTAATGCCGTTCATGCCCTGGCCGTGCTGAAGATCTTCCGCTGGATCTTCTGGGGTCGGACCAAGGCAAGTGGTTGACTCTGTTCCAGAATCACCGGAATTTTGGGGCGAAATCGCCCTTAAACGGGCCAAGTTAGGGTCGAAAACGGCGTCTCAAAAAGCAACTCACTTGACCCCCTCCTGGCGAACGCCTAGCAGGGAGGGATGCGCGGGGATCCTGTTTAAAGGCAGATGACCTGCAGGTTCCGCTGCTCGGCACCCTTCACCGCGTCGTGTCGGACCCGTTGGTCGAAGGTGACGAGGCGACCGTTGTTGCGCGCTGCGATGGCCAGCAGGCAAGCGTCGGTGATCTGGCCACCGAGCCCATGAGGTTCATGACTCGACAGTCATGGTGTCGCCATCGTATGCTGATCTGCATCAATCGTATGACGGTTGCAGGAGCATCATCATGGGCACTGTACGCAAGACCATTACGCTGACCGATGCTCAGGACGCCTGGGTCAAGGCGCAAGTCGCCAGCGGCGACTACACGAATGACAGCGAGTATTTCCGGGATCTGATTCGACGGGAACAGGAGAAGGCAAGCGCGCTGAAAGCCGCTATCGATGCAGGTCTCGCCAGTGGTCCGAGCAGCCGGACGCTTGATGACATCTGGGGCGAAGTGGAGAGGCGATATCGGACAGCCAATGGCTGAATATCGCTTCACCAGTCGCGCAGCGATGGATCTGGAGGCGATCGCCGAATACACAATCGAGCGGTTCGGGATTGACCAGGCGCGGCGCTACCGTGACGAACTCGCAGCTTGCTTCGAGCAGCTTGTCCATCATCCCGGGCTCGGGCGACGCTCCGAACAACTCGCTGCCGGGCTGCGTCGCTACGAACACCGTTCGCACATCGTCTTCTACCAGGCGGTCGGCACCGATATCCTCATCGTGCGCATCTTGCACTATCGGATGGACGTCAGACTGCACTTCTAGGCGCGCATCTCCCCGCTGCTATTTGCTTCGACAGGGGTCGGACCAACCCAAGCCATTGAAAAATCGATGAACGACTCCCAAAAATGGGGCGATTCTTCACCTTATTCGCCCGTTTCGGCCCGAGAATCGCCCCGCAGAGGCGCCTTGGCCGCTTCCAAGGGCTGGGGCAGAATGAACTACCATCCCTAAACCGCTGAAGCGGTTGTAGGCATGGTTTCCGGCTTCGATGATCCGTGCGCGGGCGGGCGTGGACCCGTCTGCGACTTACCATGATCTCCACCAGCGTAGCCGTCTGCAGACGGCGGTTCGGGGCGCACCGCCCCTACCGGTTGCGCATGGGTTTTGCACGGACCGAGCACCGCACTCACGCCGCGCCGGGCGATCACCCGGCTGGCATTGTGGTCGGCATGATCGGTCTGCCCGCAGCGTTGACAGACAAACCGGCTTTGCGTGGGCCGGTTGTCCGGATGAATGTGACCGCAAACGGCACATTCCTGCGAGCTATGGTGCGGCGGCACCAAGAGAAACAGCACGTTGTGTTTCGGTGCCTTGTACTGGGCATAGGTTTTGATTCGGCCCCAGACGCTGCCGAGGATGCCCTTGTTGAGCCCTGCCTTGGCTCTGGCGCCATTGGCCGCAGGGCGGCCCTGGTCATCGGTCTTTGCCTGCGGGCGACGGGTCATGGCCGACACCCTCAGGTCTTCCATCGCCACCAGCCGGATTCCGGGTGTGGTGACGAGGGCATGACTGGCCTTATGGGCCAAGTCCTTGCGCACGTTGTTGGCGTAGGTGTAGGTCCGGGCCACCCGCGTGCGGGCTTGGTGCCGGCCGGATGAGCCCTGGGTACGCCGTGCCATGCGCCGCTGCCAGCGCTGGCGCTGGCGTTCCTTGCGGGCCATGCGCCGCTGTTGCACCGGATCGAAGGCGTACACCGTCCCGTTGCTGGCATAGGCGGGCACCACCACACCGCGATCCACGCCGAGGGTGGCCGCGTGCAATGCGCCGGCATCCCACTGTGATAACTCGGCCTGGATCTCCGCAGGGCGCGGATAGACGACATCCTCCTCGGTGGCAAATGACACATGCCACTGACCGGCGTTGATGCTGATGACGATGGATGCCGGCCGATCGTGCGGCCGATCCGCGACATACCGCAATGGGCCGACCGGGTGTTTTTTCGTCCCGATCCGAAGCTGATAACCGCCCGCGCCAGCGTCCTCGAAAGCAAACAGCTCCCGCGTCAACCAGACGCCTTGTTCGCCACCTTTCCCGTGCATCGTGGGGCGGTGGGCGCGCTTTTGAAAGAAACGACCATACGCTTGCCGCCAGCGCACGGCGCCATTGCGCAATACCTGCGAGGGGACTTCCCGCAGCCATTCGGTATCGGAGCCGATGAAGTGGCTGTATTGCTGATCAATCGGCGGCTTTTGTCCGGCCAACGACAGCGCCTTGCGGGCGAAGGTGCGGAAATAGCGGTCTTCCCTGACCTTGGCGTTGTAGAGGAATCGCTGGCAGCCGATCCACCGCAGCAGGGTCTTTTCCTGCCCGCGGTTGGGGTAGCAGCGAAAGCGCTGTCCGTGCATGCTCATGTCTGCTACACTACCAGAAAACCCATTAGGGCGCAACTATGGACAATGTTACCAAGTCTAGCTCGCACGCCGTTTATGACGTTAAGCTACACGTTGTTTTCGTAACCAAGTATCGGCGTCCCTGCCTGCACGAAGCCCTCAGGGATTACCTGAAGACGGCGTTTTCGGAGATCCTGGCGGCATGGCGCTGTGAGTTGCTGGAATTTGGCGCTGAGGCCGACCATGTGCATCTGTTGATTGCGATCCATCCGGCACTGAATCTTTCCACGCTGATCAACAATCTCAAAACGGCCAGCGCGCGCCGCGCCCGCAATCGCTTTGCCGAGCATCTGGCGACATTTTACGGGAAGCCAATGTTCTGGCACCGGGCGTACTACGTGGGGTCGGTGGGCCATGCATCCCTGGAAACCATCCGGGCCTATGTGGAATCCCAAGGCACGCAACCCCTCAAAAAACACCCCGCTTGACCCCCTCCTGGCTGACCCCGAGCAGGGGGAATGCGCGGGGATAATGTTCAATGCAGCGCACACAGGCCAGGAGATAGCGGCCTGACTGGATCGGACTCGACTTGTACCGGCTCTCCCACAGCGTGCCGGTCCTGCCCTCCAGCTTTCGTTGTGCGCCGCCAGTGCCTTCCTCAGCCGGGCCAGAGCGCCCTTTGGGTCCCGCTGGAAGAGGAAAGTATCGCTTTGATCCAGAACCAGCATGTGCATACAATTGTCAAATGGTCATCGAATGGGACCCCGAGAAGGCCAGGCTCAACCCGACCAACCACGAAGGCGTGACGTTCGAGGAAGCTAAAGCGGTTCTGCTCGACCCTTATGCGCTGACGCGAGAGGACATGGATGTCGAAGGCGAACACCGGTTTGTAACGTTGGGGATGGGCAGCAAGGGGCGAGTTTTGTTGGCCGTTTGGACCCTGCGGGATGAGCGAATTCGCATCATTTCGGCTTGGAAGGCCAATCAGATACAACGGAGACGCTATGAGCAACAGTTCTGATCCGCTTTATGATCGCTATGCCGAGATGGATTTTGACAATGCCAAGCCGGTAAGTGCCGTGCCTGCGCTGGCGCGCCTGCAAGCTCGGCAAGGCGGGAAGACGCGCGTCACCATGCGGCTGGATAACGATGTGTTGGCTGTGTTCAAGGCGCGTGCGGAAATGACCGGGGGCAACTATCAAACCCTGATCAACCAGGCACTGCGTGATGCGGCGCAGGGGGTTACGCTGGCCAAGGTGGTCCGTCAGGCCATCCAGCAGGAATTGCATCCCGATCGATGAGTGGAAAGTCATGACCCAAGCCCGCACTGGTGCCGGACACCAAAACTCTTGGGCATGCGCTTTGCTGCAGGACCGGTAGCCTGTCCGTCGTATCGATTCCACGGAAGGAGTCCTGCATGACCCGGCCACGTTCCACCCTCGCCTCTCTGGACGCCACGCCTCGAAAAACGGGGACAGGCAGGCCCGACAGGGGCCGGACCAAGACAAGTCATTGAAAAAAGATAAAAAGCTTCCAAAAATGGGCGCTTTTTCGCCTCATACGCCCGTTTTTGGCCCCAGAACCGCCCCCGGGGCCGCCCGACCCTTCCCCGCCCGCCAGGCCCGAGGCAGCGGTTCGGCGAGAACCTTTGTTGTCTGCGATCCGAATCTCGTCGCCGGGTACTACAGTCTGACGGTAGGGCAGATCGACACGCTGGAAGCCCCCGAGCGGGTTCGGCGCGGAATCGGCGGTCACCTTCGCCGGAATGCGCACGGGGATAATGTTCAACTCGGCAGCGGTGAGGATATTGTCCATGGCGCTCTCCGGAACAGTACTCGCTGGTCTGTGATGGTGCTTTTCCAGGTGCTTTACGTACAGCTCGCCCTATTCCGCTATTACGGGGACAGTTTTCTCAATTCCTGCAAGTGACAGCCTGCGACACGGGTCGGACCAAGCCAAGCCATTGCAACATCCGCGACGCGGCGGCAGATCGCGGCTGGAAGCCGCTCCCACCACCTGCGACCACGCTCCGTGCTCGTGCTGACCGATCTCCGGGAGGACCGCAGCCTAACAGTCGTGCCACGACGGCTTCGGCTTGTTCCTCGCGCAGGCTCGCTGTAATCTGACCATGTGGTCAGTTTGGGGAATCGCGAATGCGCCGTGTGCAAGTGACTGAGGCCAAAGCCAGGTTTTCTGGTTTGCTGGCGGCTGTGGAGGCGGGCGAGACGGTCGCCATCATGCGTCGTGGGCGTGTCATTGCCCGCCTGGTGCCCGACACGCCAATCTCCGCGGCCGAGGCCTTTCGTCCGCTCTGGCAGGACCAGGACGAGATCGACTTGATCGCGCCGGCAGACGCGCCGCCAGAGCCCGTGACGCCTCTGTAGGATGCGCTACCTATTGGATACCAACGTCTTCATCGCTGCCATGAAGGGCGTCGATGGGATACGCAGCAAGCTCGAGCGAACGGCGTTGAGCGACATCGTGCTCTCG
>PUOZ01000028.1 GCA_003553165.1 Thioalkalivibrio sp. | reverse complement strand
TATGCAGTATGCGAAACCCGCCAAGCCTGGATTATCCCAGAGAGACCCTCACTGCACTGATACCTTTCGTTTTTTGCATGGACCGTGTCGCGCGAAAACGAGCGCCAGGCGCTTGTCCCCTATCTTCAATATGGGAATACTTGCGGCAAGGTTTCTACAAGAACTTAGCTCGAATGAAGCTGGGACCAGGAAGTCAAACGACGAGCAACCGGCACCTCCACCCGGGGACACCCCCGCACCCGCCCGGGATCGGCATGCATGCGTGAATCGGAACAGCAGCGGCGAAGCAGTGCCGCCACACCTCGATTTCAGCGCTTCAGGTGTTCGACCGCGGATGAGTTGAGCGTCCCCCTGCGCTGTGTCGATGCGGAAATCATCCAGCAATCCTCGGGCGTCGGTACCTGGGTCGTCGAAGACCTTGTCGTTCCCGGGGTTCGATTGCAGAGGGGCAGCATGGGCGCAGACGTAATCACCAACGGCGCTGCTCCGGCCGGTACCCACTGTTTCCTTTGGGCCGATCACAGCCAGCGGCGCAGCACCTGCGACGGCACGCGCCTGTCGCCTGGCACCCTCGCCATTTATGGCACCGGAACACCGAATTACGGCGCCTTTGATTCCGGGGCGGGTTTCACGCTCATTTCCATCACCGACGAAGACCTGCAGGGTCGAATCGACGCCCTCGCCATCGATGTGCGGTTCCCCACGCGAGGCCAATTTCGTGCCGATTGCATCGAATACCGTATCTTCCACCAGCTGCAGGAGATGGTCCGGGCACGCTTCATCGCCCTGGAACAAGGCTTGGACACGGCTGCGCACCCCGGCGTGAACCGCCTGCTTGACCCGATTGTGGAAGCTGTCCTGCTAGGGCTGGCTGCGCAACACAGCGCCCCGAAAGCACCCCCGCACTCGACATTAGGAAGGCAGGCACGCACCATGAGACTGCTCAGCGAATATTTGCGGGCTCATAGGGATTGTCTTCTTTCGCTGCAGGATCTATGTGTCATCGCGGAAACCGGCGCGAGGAACCTGCAATACACATTCCAGAAGCAGCTCGGGATTACGCCAACGCAATTTCTGCGCCTTCGGCAGCTGCATCAGGCTCGGCGCCGTCTCATGGACCCGTCGACGCCTTCGGTGAAGTACGCGGCCCTGAACAGCGGATTCTGGGAACTGGGACGGTTTTCCGTAACCTACCGAACGCTTTTTGGGGAGTCGCCGTCGGACACCCTGCTTCGTGGCCGCAGGATGGCCAAACCCCAGGGGTGCATCCGAAAAATCATCGCTCTATCAGAGGCGTAGGGCGGAAGAGGCCGAAGGCCGTCATCCGACATCTGGCGCCAGCGTTGCCGCAGGCGCCGGGGCGGTACGAACGCCGTGTGGCGGATGACGCTGCGCTCTTCCGCCCTACGCGAAAATAAATCTGTCACCTTTTCCCTTGCGAGCCCGTGTCCCCGCCGGGTCTCGGTCACAATCGGGCCAACTGAGCCAAGAGCCGGTCCCTGAGTAGCTCAAGCCCCGCCACACCCTTCAACGCTTCCGCCGTTTCGCCTTGTGCATGCAATTCCAGCAGCGCCTGCGCATGGTCATGGACCGCGAGATGCGCCTGTTCGACGTCCAGAAACGCTGCCTGCGTGCCATGATTCGCCCGGCCCTCGCCATCCAGCCAGGCGCCGAAACGGCAGGCATGGGAATCCCGTACGGAGGGGGCGGCGCCCTGCCCCTGAAGATACGCGACAACCGCCTTGATCCAGGCCCGGTGTTCGACGGCGGCGCACAGCATGGGTAGATCGGCATGCTGCCGGGGTGCCCGGTGCATCCAGCGGGATCCCGGCTGCCAACTCGCCACCCAGGCAGGAACTTCTTCGGCCGGCATCGGGCGGGCGATGCCGTAGCCCTGTGCCAGGTCGTAGCCCAGGTCGAGCAGCATCTCGCCATGGGCGATGCTTTCCACCCCTTCGGCAATCGGCTGCCGGCGGAAGGCCGCCGCCAGGCCCAACACACCCTCAAGAATGGCCAGATCCTCGGGATCTTCGAGCATGTCGCGCACGAAACTCTGATCGATCTTCAGGGTGCGCGCAGGCAGGCGCTTGAGATAGGTGAGTGAAGAGTACCCGGTTCCGAAATCATCCAATGCAAACGGAACACCCAAGACGAGACAGTCCTCCATGATCTTCGAGACCAGGCCGATGTCCTGCAACGCACTGGTTTCCAGCACCTCCAGTTCCAACTGGCCGGAAGGCACGTCCGAATAGGCGGCCAGTCGGTTTTGCAGACCCTCCACGAAATCGGGTTGCTGAAGTTGCCGCGCGCCGACATTGACGCTGACCGGCAGAACCAGGTCGTTTTGGCGCCAGGCCGCGATCTGCGCCAAGGCGGTGTCGATCACCCAGTCCCCGACCGCGACGGCGAGGCGATGGTTCTCGATCAGAGGCAGAAACGCAGCGGGGGGCAGGAGGCCGCGTTCGGGATGCTGCCAGCGGATCAGTGCCTCCATGCCCACCACGTCGCCGGTACGCATGTTGACCTTCGGCTGGTAGTGAAGAACGAATTCCCGCTCATTCAAGGCCTGTCGAATCCGCACCAGCTCTTCGTGATAGCTGCGCACCGCCTGGTCTTGCACCAAGTCGAAGAAATGGTACCGGTTCTTGCCCGCCAGCTTGGCCTGATACATGGCCTGGTCCGCCTGCCGCAGCAACTGGTCCGCATCGATGTCGCCGGGCTGGGGATAGAAGGTCACGCCTACGCTGGCCGAGACCCGCAGCGCGCGTCCCCCGTCCAGCACCTCTCGGGAGGCGGCATCGAGCAGACGGTTCAGCGTCGGCACGCAGCCTTCTGCGTCCGGCAGGTCCAGCAGGACGGCAATGAATTCGTCACCGCCCAGGCGGGCCAGGGAGTCGCCATCGCGCAGGGTGTTCCGCATGCGTTCGGACACCACGCACAACAGACGGTCACCGACCTCGTGACCGTGGGTGTCGTTGACTGTCTTGAAGCCATCCAGATCGATATAGGCGATGGCCAGATTCGACTGGCGTCGCGCGCTCTGGGCCATGGCCTGGTGCAGACGGTCGGCCAACAAGACCCGGTTGGGGAGACCGGTCAGGGTGTCATAGTGGGCGATGTATTGGAGTTGCTGTTCGTGTTCGTGCTGTGCGGTGATGTCCTGCACCGTACCCACCGAGGACAGCGGCCGACCGGCATCGTCGAAGCGATTCTCGCATTGTTGCTTCACGTGCTTGATGCGTCCGTCGGCGCACGGCAATCGATGGACAATGATAACCTGGGGCAACCGCGCGGCCAGTGCGCGCTGGAAGGTCGCATCGACGGTTTCCCGGTCCTCCGGGTGAATGATCTCCAGAACGTTCCGATAACTGGGGTCAAAGGTCTCCGGATCCCGTTCGAAGATGCGGAAGACCTCGTCCGACCACTCCAGTCGGTCCGTGGTCAGATTCAGCTCCCAGTGGCCGATCCGCGCCATCCGCTGCGCCGCCTTGAGGCGCTCTTCACTCTCTTGCAGGGCCGTTTCCGCCTGTTTGCGCTCCGTGATGTCGTAGATGTACCCGTGCCAAAGGGTGCTGCCATCGGGCTGTCGCTCCGGACTGGCCTGGCCCTCCACCCACAGCAGGCGGCCATCCGGATGGCGGATACGGTAGCTCGCCTTCCAAACCGACAGGGTATCGGCCGATATCCGGATCGAATCCCGGACGCTCTCCCGGTCATCTGGATGCAAGAGTGCGAATACCTTGCCGGCATCTCGGTAAACCGCCTCTGCGCTGACCCCGTAAATGATCTCGATCGCGGAACTCGCGTAGGGAAAGGCCGACCGCCCATCGGGCCAGCGTTGGTATTGGTAAATGAAGCCCTGCAGATGGGAGGCCAGCTTCTGCAGGCGCACAGACAGTTCATTCGCGGCTGACTCCGAGCGCTTGCGCGCGGTGATGTCCTCCAAGGTGACATAGGCCTGAAAGGGTGCCGTCTCGCCGGCGCGAAACTGAGGCGTGGCTATGACGGAAAGCCACACATCGGCCTGCTGGTCCGGATGCCGCACTCCCAGCGTAACCGGCCCGACGATCCGGCCGGTCTTCAGCGCCACCCTGTCCGGCTGATCGTCGTCGGGGACGAGCAAACCGTCCTCACGGATCACTTGCCAACGCGGATCGGTGGAGACTTCGCCGCGCATCTGCGCCAGCGAGAGTCCAAGAATACGTTCAGCCGCCGGGTTGGCAGACAAGATGCTGCCATCGCCCCCCCGGTAGACCACCCCTTGCGGCATGGTCTCGAACAGCAGACGGTGCTTCTCCTCCGAGATGCGCAGCGCCTGTTCGCTGTGTTGCCGCGCCAGATCGGTGGCCACACGGGCCGCGAGGACCCGCAGCCCGGCGGCGATGACCTCGGATTCCACCAGGGACCCGCGACTGACCAGCAGGATCTTCCCGAGCATCTGGCCCTTGCTGTCCAGAATGGGTTCCTCGATGGACCGCTCGCCCGCTCGCGTGATGCTATCCGGCGCAATCCGCTTCTGAGGGCCGCCCTCTGGATCACTCGCCCCGCCCTTTACGTATGGAGTATCGGCGCCAGCGACCACGGATCCCGAAGCGATGGCTTCGCCGTCGAGGTACCGGGCCACCACACGGGCTTGGGTGGCATCCGGCTCCAGCAGCGCGATATGCACGTAATCGACGTCGAACTGGCGGGCCACGAAGGCTGTGGTCGCTTCGAGGCTGTGCGCGTCCTGAATCTTTGCAGCGAAATCGGCGACGGACAACAGGGCCGCGTGGAGCCGTTGCTGTTCGTCCAAACCGGCCTGTTCCGCGACAGCACTGGTGCGCAGATATCGGAGGGCCATCCAGAAACCGAGCAGCATCATGAAGGCCAGGCCGGCCACGAAGGTCGCTTGATCGCGCCACGCCGCCAGGTAATCGGCCTTCGCGATAGCCACGTGAACATAAAAGGGATAGTCGGCCATGACCTTGAAATGGCCGAAGCGCTGCACGCCATCGGTGCTTGCGGTATATGCGAGCCCGCCCTCGCGCACGCCCGCGTCGACGCGCTGGCGGATGGGGTCGCTCAGGGGTAACGCCCAGTTCACATCCCATGCGCCGAAGGTCGATTGGTGGGCGATCAGCGCCGAGGTGTCACGGTGCAGCAGGAGCGTGAGGCCCCCGGGCCCGGTTTCGATGGCGGCGAGCAGACGGCTGATTTCCTCCAGTGAAACGAGGGCATTCACCGTGCCCAGGAAGCGCCCCTGCTCGTCACGCAGCGCGCGCAACTGGACGATCGAACGTTCGCCGGTGGTGCGGGCGACGATGACCTCGGAAAATGTGATAGCGACCGTGGGGTCGTCGCGCAGAAGCTGGAAATGGGGCCGATCGCTGACATCGACGCGTGGGGCGACTGGGTCCGAGCTGTAACGCAGCACCCCCTCGGCATCCATGATCTGCAGAGCAGTGAGAAATGGAAAGCTTGCTTGCAGCACGCCCAGACGTCGGGTCAAGGCGGCCTGCTCTGCAGCGGGATACGCAGGTTGCAATGCCGCGGTATCCACTTGCCCGGCAAGATACGCGAGCACGGCGTTGTTACGGTCCAGATCTGCCACCAGGCGCGATTCCACGACCTGCGTCAGATTGCCTGTGGTCGTATCGACCGCCTGCGTGTGGTAGTGATGCGAAAATACCAGGTGTGCGGCGAGCGCAAAAAACCCGGCTACCAGAGCGCCGGCCAACCAGACTACGGCCGAACGTCGCCAAGCCAGCGACTGTGTTTTCGCGGTCCGGTCCGTCGCGTCTTTCACCGTGCCTTTGCCTCAAACTCCATAGGATTGGCTTGGTCCAGCTCGAAGGGTATCAGTGACCTTCATGGGTGGCCGGCGGACATGTCACACGGCCTCCGGCTTGGCGAAGCGTTCACGGATGGCCACGATACCGGGCAGTTCGCGCAGGAAGACGTCGACCAGGTCGGGGTCGAAGTGCTTGCCACGGTTTTCCCGGATCAGGCCCGCCGCCGCCTCCACCGTCCACGCCTTCTTGTAGGGCCGCACGGAAGTCAGTGCATCGAACACATCGGCCAGCGCCACGATGCGCCCGGCCT
>PUOZ01000377.1 GCA_003553165.1 Thioalkalivibrio sp. | reverse complement strand
CTGGCCCCAGGGTGCTGCTAGGCGCGGTCTCGAAGCGGTCGACCGGGGTCCTGCCCGGACGCTGGCGCAAAGCGATCGGCCCATTGGGCCCCGTAACCTCGAAGAAGGTCAGACGCATGTCGTGATCGAACCAGACGGCGATCCGTTCCGGACTGCCGTCCAGCGTCGATTCGTGCTCAGGGTACGTCCCTTCCTGTTGTGCATGAGCCAGAAGGCTCCCCGGCAGCATCAGGATGAGAGCCGCAATCACGGCGGGCACAGCCCTTAGAGAGCGTGTCATGGCAAATCCTCAGGTTGGTGTCTGGAGCGAAACGGAGGCCCGATAGGGGTGCGACGCAGCATGGGCCTGGCCCACTATCGGAAACGAGGCCAAATCATGCAGCACGCAACCGAACGCCGGCCTGACAGGGGCATTACAACTTTGTCATCTTTCCAATCGCCGCTTGATCCAGTGGCAGAATGGACGGCTAGCAAGGGCCGTCGAAGGCAGCAGCATGAAGATACTGATCGTGGAGGACGAACCGAAGACCGGCGAATACCTGCGCCAGGGGCTGAGCGAGGCCGGTTTCGTGGTGGATCTCGCGCGCGACGGGCTCGACGGACTGCATCTGGCGGCGACCGGCGATTATGACCTGCTGGTGCTGGATGTGATGCTGCCGCGCATGGACGGCTGGGCGATTCTGCAAGCGCTCAGGCTCTCAGCGCACGAGATGCCTGTGCTGTTCCTGACCGCGAGGGATCAGATCGATGATCGGGTTCGTGGCCTTGAACTCGGCGCCGATGACTACCTCGTGAAGCCATTCGCCTTCGCTGAACTCCTTGCGCGGGTGCGCAGCCTGCTGCGGCGCGGCCGCAACAAGGAACCGGAGATCCTGACCGCAGCCGATCTGGAGATCGATCTCTTGCGTCGCCGGGTGCGGCGCGGCGGCGAGCGGGTCGACCTCACCGCCAAGGAATTCGCGTTATTGGAGCTTCTGGTCCGTCGACAGGGAGAGGTCCTGCCCAGGTCCCTGATCGCCTCGCAGGTCTGGGACATGAACTTCGACAGTGACACCAACGTGATCGAGGTCGCCGTTCGCCGGCTGCGCGCCAAGGTCGACGAACCGTTCGAGCCGAAGCTCATTCGCACGGTGCGCGGAATGGGGTATGTGCTGGAAACCCCGGAGGTGTCGTGAACGCCCCTCCGCCACCCGCGCTGGCCAGCAAGCGTCAGTCGCGCCGCAGGCCGCTCTCCCTGACGGCCCGGCTCGCCATCCTCTTCGCCCTGGTCGCCGCCACCCTGCTGCTCGGGCTGGGCCTCCTGCTGGAGCGGGCCGTGGATTCCCATTTCGACGAACTGGACGCGTACGATCTCGGCGCCAAGATGACGGTCATCGGCCATCTCATCAGAACCACCGATGATCAGGAGGCGTTCGAGTTCCTGCCGCATCGCCTTAGCGACGCCTTCGCCGGCCATGACAATCTTGCGGTGCTCGTGCGCGATCCAGAGGGCGTTGTCATCTTCGGGAGACGCCTGTCCAGCTTTGAGCCCGGACATCTGGCTGGAGAAATGCCGGAGGGAACCGCAAGCGGTTGGGTGCGGGATGGGCGGCACTTCATCAGCCGCACGCGGGAATTCCCGGTACCTCAGGCCGAGACCCAGACGCTGCATGCGTTGGTGGCATTGGACATCAGTCACCATGTCCACTTCCTGGACGAGGTTCGCGCGCGTCTCTGGTTCGGGGTTTCCGTGGCGGCGGCATTCGCGGCGCTGCTCGGGTGGCTCGCCGCGCGTCAGGGCCTTGCACCGCTCACGCGGGTCACTGCTGCGGCACGCCGATTGTCCGCGGAGCAACTGGGTCAGCGGATTTCCCCGCGAGACGCCCCGGCCGAAGTTCGCGAACTGGCAGAGGCCTTCAACGGCATGCTGGACCGACTGGAAGCGTCCTTCCGTCAGCTCAGCAATTTCTCCGCAGATATTGCCCATGAGCTGCGCACCCCGGTTTCGAATCTGATGACCGAAACCCAGGTAGCCCTGACGCGTGCACGCAGCGCCGAGGACTACCGCGAGACCCTTCACTCCAACCTCGAAGAGTTCGACCGCCTCGCCCGCATGATCAGCGACATGCTTTTCCTGGCCAAGGCCGACAATGGGCTGCTTCCACGGCCCGGGGAGGCCGTCGTACTGGAGGCTGAGGCTCGGGCCCTGCTGGAATTCTACGAGGCCCTCGCCGAGGAGCAGGGTGTGCAATTGCAGCTCAGCGGCGGGGCAACCGTCGTTGGCGATCGGTTGATGTTGCGCCGGGCACTCTCCAACCTGCTCTCGAACGCACTCCGTCACACGGCGGCAGGCAACACCGTGGAGATCGCGATCAGCGAACAGGAAGGCGAGGCCATCCTCGCCGTGCGCAACCCCGGAGCGACGATTCCGGCAGACCGGCTGTCACTTCTCTTCGACCGTTTTCACCGTGTCGATCTTTCCCGGTCAGGAAGGGGCGAAGGTGCCGGCCTCGGGCTGGCCATCACCCGCTCCATCGTCGAGGCCCACGGCGGCTACATCCAGGTCGAATCCGCGGACGGATTCACCACGTTCTCGCTACACCTTCCGCTGGACCCTTCCGTCCAGATCCATGACTTGCAAGGAGTCGAATAACCATGATGCTGCAACGAATCCCCCTGTCCCTCGGAATCCTCTCTCTTGCCGTGCTCACCGCCTGCAGCGAACCCGGGAATGATGCGGCCGGAGCCCAGGATCGCAGTGCGGAGGCCCCCGCTGCAGGGGAGGTGCCGGCCACACCGCGACGTGAGTTCCGCATCCCGCCGGAGGGTTTCGAGGCCGTTCCCGAAAGGGGCGCCGAGCTCTTCGCCACCCACTGCGCAACATGCCACGGGGACGGCGCCCTCGGCTCGGATCAGGGTCCGCCGCTGATCCATCGGATCTACGAACCGTCGCATCATTCCGATCTGGCCTTCTACCGGGCCGTCGCCCTTGGTGTGCATCAACACCACTGGGAGTTCGGGGACATGCCGCCGGTCGCGGGTGTGTCCGGTGAGGATGCCGCACACATCATTGCCTGGATCCGCCGGGAACAGCGGGCCGCAGGCATCGAATGACCGGGGCGGTCGCGCTCCCCCCGGAAGCGCCCGCTGCACGCCCTCCAGCCGATGCCAATACCGCGGTCCCGCCCGACCCGCCACGGGCCTCGGGGGCCCCTCATCGCCCGCCTCGCGACCGCGCTCAGCGGAAGCGGTCGGCCGCGTCCCGGAATGCCTTGCTCATATCATCCCAGGCTAGTTCCATCCCTTCACGCAGCCGTTTCCAGGACTCGTCGCTCGCCTTCTGCAACTCGCGCAGGCGTTCCTCGACCTGATTGCGCTGTTCCCGCAGTTCCTGGATCTGCTCGTCGTACTTCGCCCGCCACTCCACCTCCGCCTCCCGGGACCTGGCCTCGAGCTTGTTCAGGTCGGCATTCCATTCATCGATCCTGGCCTTCATCTTTTCCGCATATCGTTCACGATCATTCATCGTTAGCTCCTTGTCGTTCTGGTGGCAATTCCGCGCAAGAGACGGCCGAGGATGTCCGTTCCGGTCAATACGCGCGGCCGGTCATCCCACAGCAGGACGACATCGTCCTCCACGATATCGTCGCCGTCAGGTCCGGAATATAGACGGAAATGCTGAATGAGTTCTCCCAACCTGGTGTCGCCGCGGTGCACCAGGATCGGTCGATGGCAATGCCGGAAGGGATTGAACCGGTCTGGATCGAACATCGCCTCGCGAAAGAAATCATTGGTGCTCAAGACCAGGCGCGGCTGGCCGTCCTGGTCGAGAAGGACCGCCCAGGTCTTGCCGGAGCGGTTGAGCGCCCGAAGGAACGGATCCTCCGGGCTTGGCGCGATCTCGGGAAACACGGGACGCGCGCCCACGAATTCCAGGCGCAGCATGCTCTCCTGGTCGATCAGCTCCCCTTCCTGATCCAGGGGAACGTCATCGAGCTCGAGAAAATTCAGCGCCCCCTGCCCCTCCACACGGGCAATCTCAGACTCCCTGGATTCCATGTGCAACTGGATCAACTGACGCAGGTCACGCTCTGGAAAGTAACGGATGTGCTCGCCACCGAGCCAGGCATCGAGCACCCAGGCCGTCGGCCGGGCCACGGGGTACAGAAGCACCTGGTAGAAACGCAGGACCGGGGTCAGCATGGACGCCATGCGCAGCGCATTGCGAGTGAAGTAGGACTGCGGAATGATCTCCGCAAAGATCGTGATCACCACGGTCGAGAACAGGAAGGCGGCCACGCCCGTCAGCACCGAACCCGAAAGCAGGGCCAACAGGACATTGACAGCGACGTTCCCCCAGAGGATGGTCACCAGCGCGAAGTTGGCGTCTTCGCGCAGCTTCAGCACCCGCGCGGCGCGCTCATCCCCCTTGCGTGCCGCGACCTCGAGTTCGAGTTTCCCCAGCGAGAACAAGCCGAGATTCAACCCGGAAAGCATCGCCGATTGCGAGAGGCAGAGCAGAATCCCGATCCAGGTCAACAGGTTCATCCGGTCACCTCGGAATGCGCCCACAACTGGGGCGACAGAAAGCCCATCACGATAGCCGCCACCATTCGCCTTGCGATACCGCTGGTGGCCAATAGATCAGTGTTTCGAGCAGTCGGGGCTGCTGCCAAGCCAGTAGGGATATGGCCACGGTCGCAGCGATCAGGTAAAGGGTGACACTGAGTTCCATATCTGTACCACTCTGATGTCCGGGCCCTGTCTCCCGGGACAGTACACGCAAATCGATTCCTGCTGGCCATTGCGCCGTCTGGACGAGACGATGACGCATCGGCACCCTTTAGCTCCGGATTGTCTCAAGGCTAAAGGGATACAGGTATGACTGCATGGGATTGGTTCCACAAGAAGCCGTACCGCGTGTTCCTGGTCGGGCTCCTCATGGCTTACGTGCTGACAGGCGTTCACCACGTCTACAAGCCCCTGCCTGACGGGCTCGATGTCGCGACTCCCTACCGAGCGACTGAGGGCGTGGAATTCCTGGTCGACAGCACGTGGCTGGACGCGCGCGGCGAACAGCACACCGACCATGAGATCTTCGACGCCGCACTGGATATGATCGCTCAGGCACAATCAGTGGTGGTCGCCGACTTCTTTCTCGTGAATCAGTTTGCCGGCACTGTCGATGACGGACACCGCCCACTCTCGGAAGAACTCGTGCAGGGATTGACGGAGCGCCGCGCGGAAGCACCCGGGAAGCTTGAGATGCTGCTGATCACTGACCCGTTCAATACTCTCTATGGCGGCGTGCGGCAGCCGCTGTTTTCACGCCTGGAGGCGCATGGAATCCGCGTGATCGAGACCGATCTTCGGGTCTTGCGTGATTCCAACCCTGTGTGGTCCGCCGCCTGGCGCATCTGTTGTCAGTGGCTCGGTAACGATTCGAACGGGGGCTGGCTGCCTAACCCGGTAGGTGGGACGCCCGTCACCCTGCGCACCTATCTCGCACTTCTGAACTTCAAGGCGAACCACCGCAAGACGCTGGTTACGGATGGGCCGGACGGCTGGATCGGCTTGGTGACCTCGGGCAATCCGCATGACGCCAGCAGTCGGCACGACAATATCGCCGTGCGCTTCCGAGGCGACGCGGCAATCGACCTGATGCATACCGAACGCGCGGTCGTGGCGTTCTCGGAAGGTACCCCAATCGCCTTTCCGGATCCCATCCCAGACAACGGCGATGTCGAGGCAAAAACCCGCATCCGCATACTGACGGAATCACGGATTCGCGATGCCGTTCTCGAGATGATTGAAGCCGCCGGAGATGGCGATCGGCTGGATCTTTGGATGTTCTATCTCTCGCACCGGGCCGTCGTCAGTGCCCTGGTCGCCGCGCAGCAGCGCGGGGTCGAACTACGGCTGCTACTTGATCCGAACCGCGACGCGTTCGGTCGCGAAAAGCGGGGCATCCCCAACCGTCCCGTCGCCAAAGAGTTGCACGGAGCCGGCGTGCCGGTACGCTGGTGCAATACCGCCGGCGAACAGTGCCATGCCAAGATGCTCCTGCATCGCACCCGCAATGGCGACGCCACGCTGCTCGCGGGCTCCGCCAACTTCACCCGGCGCAACCTCGACAACTTCAACCTGGAAACCAGCGTGCAGGACCGGGCCG
>PUOZ01000256.1 GCA_003553165.1 Thioalkalivibrio sp. | reverse complement strand
GTTCTGGTCGCGAATAGCATTGGTGTCTGGTCCCTGCACGCCGCGTTTGGACATGAAGGCCAGGTGATGTCCATGCGCCGGACATCTGCCGGCACAATCCGTCCATAATGAGGGTACAGGTTGTCGTGCGCGAAGCCCGTCGGGGGCAATCGGTAGACCTGCCCAAGGGGTTGCTCGTATGTCCGAAGACTCTGAGCCCCATTGCCGATCGGCCGCCCGTGTCGGGCCGCATGTCCCCGCTTTGCAGCGTGTTTCCGCTGCCTGGGCTCCGCGGGGCCCGGCAACAGTTGGTTCGCTTGGTACCCCTTTCACCGACGAAGGCGCGAGCACCCAATAGAATCCCGAAATGGACGACAAGACGGCCGAAGAACACGACCCGTTGCCAGTCCCATCCGAGGACCTGGTCAAGGCGGCACATGCAGTCCTGAACAGGGATGTCAGCCATCTGCAGCTGATCCCCAGTGTCGCGTTCAAACTCCTGGAGCTGACCTCCGATCAGGATACCAGCATCAAGGATCTGTCACGGGTGATCGAGACAGAACCCGCACTGGCGGCCAAGGTGTTGCGCATCGTCAATTCCGCAGCGTTCTTCCTCCCCAAAAGAACGACTTCGATCAAGCATGCAGTCAATATCCTGGGTTTTTCCGCGGTCCGGCAGGCGGCCCTGGATCAGCTTTTTTACAACCGGCTGATCCGGAGGAAGTCCAACCAGAAATTCAATCAGCTGTTTTTCTGGCAGCACTGCATGTTCGTTGCTTCCCTGGGCAAGGCCATCGCCGTCGTCCTGAAGCACCCGAATCCCGACATGGTTTATACCGGCGGCCTGCTGCACGATATTGGAAAAGTGATTCTGGAGACCGCCGGCCGGCTCAGCTACAGCGATTACTTGACAGCTTTCGAGCGCAGCGATTGTTCCCTGCTTGAAAGTGAAAAGACCTTTTTCGGTCTTACCCACGCGGATGTCGGGATGGTCTTTTCAGTGGAATGGAACCTGCCTCCGGCGATTACGGCAATGATCGGATTTCACCATGAACCGCCGCCGCCGGACTCTGCCTATGCAGAATTCATTACCGAAACAGCCATCATATCCTTTGCGAATTATGTTGCATGGGTGCAGGGGGTCGGCTCCGGCGAACAGACCTGCGGTCCGGAGTTGCAGGAAACCGTTTTGGCGGCGCTCGATATCGGGTCACTTGATCTGGAACGACTGCTGGAGCATGTGGATTGCGAGATGGCCAACATGCGGCAATTCTATGGAATCGAGTTCCCCCCCCTTTCCAAGCTCCGGGCGACGCTGGTGCAGACCACCATCAAGTTGAGGGTGACTGAAGGAAGAACACCGCATGGGGAGGTGGTCAGTCGGGAGAACGGCGAGCCCGCCCGGCTGGTTTCGATCCTGACGATGCCGCATCGCAGTCTGGATCCGGATGAGTTTCTTCCGTGGACATTGGAAGCCATTCAGGAGGAAGCGGGGTTTGACCGAGTCATGATGCTTGATATCGATCCCAAGCGCCGGGGATTGGTGGCGTCACACTCCTGGCCGAAAGCAGTCGAACAGCTCGGTGTTCCGTCATTCGAGATACCCATGAGCCTGGTCTCCGGAAAGCTGCTCCAATGCCTACGCGAGAAGACCCCTGTTCTGATACAACGAAGCGACCCCGCTGACGAGCAGATGCTGGCGAGGATCGGTATGGATGAGTTGATGGCATGGCCGGTGATGCGGCATAACAGGTTGGGGGGTATCGTCTGTGCCGATAACTCATTGACGAAGCGAGGACTGGACAAGGGGGCGTTAACGCGAATGATGCCTATCGTCAACGAGCTTGGCGTCGCCTTGGTCAATGCGGTGCAATATAAACTGGCCCGAAAGGAATCCCAGATTGACTCTTTGACGCGGCTTTACAATCGCGGGGTCATCAATGAATTCCTGTGCAGGCTGTTCGAGGGGGATGAGCGCTCGCTCGCGAATACGGTGGTCGGCTTTCTGGATGTGGATCACTTCAAGAGGTTCAACGATGTCTGCGGCCACCGGGCCGGGGACGATGTTCTGAAGATCGTGGCGGACATACTGCGGAACCTGACTCGCCCAGGTGACTTTATCGGGCGGTATGGTGGCGAGGAGTTTCTGTTGGTCCTGAGGAATACCGGCAGGACAGGCGCACTCGTGTGTGCGGAGAGGATAAGAGGTGAGATCGAGCGCCGTGGGAGCACATTGAGCGAGCGATTTCACAATCAGAGATTGACCGTCAGTATCGGTCTGGCGATGTACTCCCCGGCCTATGCGACGTACCTCGATCTGGTAGAGGCGGCGGACGGGGCGATGTATCGGGCCAAGAACGAGGGCCGCAATCGAGTGGTGATGCTCTGACGTTCAGGCCGCCGTCGGCCTTCGCTGGCTGGTGCCAATCAGCGCTGCGGTCTCTCGCGCGGGTCGAGCCCCGGTTCGGGATCGCGGCTCACCGCGGTAACGGCCGGTCCTTCCTCCACCTCGTCCATCAGCATCTGGTCGCCGTCGACCCAGGGCGGCGGGCTGTCGGGGCGCCACTCCAGCACACGGGCGGGCGAGGGCAGGTCCAACTCGCTGATCAGCCGTGACGCCGAATCCACGGCATTCGGGTTTTGCAGCGTGAGCACCAGGCCGGTGGCGAGCACCAGGACGCCCAGGCCCAGGGAGGGGTCATCGGTCGTCGTCTTGGATCGGAACATGAAGCGCATCTCACCTGCCTCTTCGCTGGTTGTAACCGGAACACTACGCGTTTCCGGGGGGTCTGTTCAAGCATCCGTAGCGCGATTCGGGTTGCGCGCATCGCGGCAGCCGGCTGTGTCGACTCACAGCACGATCCGGGCGCTGCGGGCCCGAGCGGCGGACAGACCCACCCAAGCCAGGTCCCGGAAAATCGGCGACAATGCCGGGGTCAACGCGTGCCCGTTCCTGCGCGGGTTCTGGTACTTGGAGAGCACAGAGGTGGAAGAGTTCGATGTGGTGGTGATCGGGGCCGGGGCCGCCGGCCTGATGTGCGCGCTGACCGCCGGTGCCCGCGGCCGTCGCGTGCTGGTGCTCGATCACGCCAATCGGGTGGGCAAGAAGATCCTGATGTCCGGTGGTGGCCGTTGCAATTTCACCAACATGTACTCCACGCCGGACAACTTTCTTTCCGCGAACCCGCACTTCGCGAAGTCGGCGCTGAGCCGGTACACGCCCTGGCACTTTGTGGCGATGGTCGACCGGCACCGAATCGGCTGGCACGAGAAGACGCTGGGGCAACTGTTCTGCGATGTCAGCGCCAAGCTGATCGTGAAAATGCTGACCGACGAGTGCGATGCGGTCGGCGTCGAGGTGCGAACACATACTCCGGTGGAGTCGATCGAGGTGGGCAACCCGCACCGCCTGCGCATCGCCGCGGGTGAGCTGCGCGCCGGCTCGCTGGTGATCGCCACCGGCGGCTACTCGATCCCCAGCATGGGGGCGACCGGATTCGGCTTTGATTTCGCGCGCTCGCTGGGCCTGGAAGTGGTGCCCACTCGCGCTGCACTGGTGCCCTTCACCCTCAGCGGGCGGCCGCTCGAGCAGCTGGAGGGGCTGTCCGGCATCGCGGTGGATTCGGTGGCGTCCTGCGGCGACGGCCACTTCCGCGAAGCCATGCTGTTCACCCACCGCGGCCTTAGCGGTCCCGCGGTGCTGCAGGTGTCGTCTTACTGGCATGCCGGCGCCAGCGTCGAATTCGACCTCTGGCCGGGAGCGGAGATCGCGCAGACCATTGCCCAGGCGCGGCTGGAGCGTCCGAAGATCGCCCTGCGCACACTGCTGGCCGAGCGCTGGAGCAAGCGCCTCGCCCAGCGCTGGTGCGAGCTGTGGCTGCCGGATCAGCCGATCGATCAGCTCTCCCGGGTCGAGATCGATCGTATCGCAGCGGCCACCCACCGCTGGCGGGTGAAGCCATCGGGAACCGAGGGCTACCGTACCGCCGAAGTGACGATCGGAGGGGTCGACACGCGCCACCTCTCGTCGAAGACCATGGCGCTGCGCGACCAGCCCAACCTGTATTTCATTGGCGAAGTGGTCGATGTCACAGGCCACCTCGGCGGCCATAACTTCCAGTGGGCCTGGGCTTCGGGCCATGCCGCGGGCGAGGTGGCCTGAATGCGTCCGGCGTCCGGCGCCTGGCTTCTCGCCCTGGCCTTTGCAGCGTTGCCGATGACGTGGGCCACGGCCGCGGATGGGGACCCGAGGCGGCTGTATGTTCAGCCCTCGCCGCTGGCTGGCGTGGTCGCGGGTCTTGCCGAGGCGTCCGCGGCTGCGCGCTTCGACTTCGCGCAGTTGCTGCTCGATGCGCTGGTAGCGGCCTACGAGAGCGAACTGGATCCACCTGCGTTCGAGGGGCGGCGCGGTGCCGTGGATCGGCGCAAGCTCGCGCGCTGGCAGCAGGCCACCTTCCCGCTGTTGGCTGAACTGCGGCATGCGCAGGCGGCCCTGTATGTCGCGAGCAATGTCGAGGTGCGGATGGACCGACACAACCAGATCCTGGTCCTCATCGACGGGCGCCCGCTGTGGGTTGCCTGGCCGCGCATCACCGCCCAGCCTGGGTTGGAACGGGAACTTGCGGCCGAATTCTGTCGGAACCACGACTGTGCGTTCGACCGAAAGGACGGATCGGTGCGTGCGGCCCTGCAGCCAGCGGGCGTGCGGGGTCACTGGGCACTGTCGCAACGGCATCCCCCGGCCTGGGAGACAGCGGACGGCCTGCGCTGCGAGTTCGCGGACCTCGCGGATCGGGGCGCGAAAGAGGCGACGTGCCGCGCCATCGTGGCGGACCTCCACGCGCTCGGGGCGGTGTTGCGCGAAGCCTCGCGGGGCGGCGAACGGGTCCAGTGGGAGCGCCTGTCCCTGCAGGCGGATACGGGTGCGGGCCAGCACCGGGTCACGGTCAACGAGCGCGGCGACTACGTGCAGGCCGCCGTCCCGGCGCTGGCGGCGAATCCCGTGGACTGGAATGCCGCCGGGCGGTGGCTGCAGGCGCGCGGGCAGGGGAGGCCGATGACCGCGACCGTGCTCCCGGCCACGCGCCGCCGGTGACCGCATCGACCCATTCGGCCTTTCCTGGGCTACGATTGACGCCTTGTCGGCACCACTGACCCTGGAGCGATGTGGATGAATTACCTGGGCGGCCTGCTGGCTGCATTGCTGGTGTTCGGGCTCCTGGCAGGGGCGGTGCTCGGCTGGGTCAGCGCCCTGACGCTCGGCCGGTTGCGCACACGGCTGGCGAAGGCGGAGCGGGCGCTGGTCGAGGTCGAGGCGCAGTTGCGGCGGCTGCGCGGGGCGGCACCCGGGACCGAGGCGGAGTCGTCCCGAGATCCGGAGTCGGCGAAGCCCCGGGAGCCCGCGGCCGAGGGCACTCCCGCGCGTCCTGGGGTCGAGTGGACGGCTCCGGGTGCGAGATCCGCGCCGGCCGCCAGGGGCACGGCCTCGGCGGCGCGTACCGCGGCGGCCGAAGGGTCAACGCGACCCGCTCCGCGGCGCGATGGGCTGGATCGTGTCGGCCGGGCTTTCGCTGGCATCCGCGACCACTGGATGGTCTGGCTCGGGGGGTTGTCGATCGGTCTGGCCGGCATTTTCCTGGTCCGCTATTCGATCGAACAGGGCTATCTCGGGCCCACGGCGCGGGTGCTGCTGGGCATCGCTACCGGCTTGGGCCTGCACGTGCTCGCCGAGTGGCTGCGCCGTCGGATGCACGGCCGCTACGACGCGGTGGCCGCGCTGGCCGGGGGTGCGAGCCTGACCCTCTACGCCGCGGTGCTCGCGGCGCTGCACCTGTACGGCCTGTGGCCGCCCGGCGTGATCTTTGCGCTCCTGGCGCTGATCTCCCTCGGGACGATGGTGCTGGCCCTGCGTCACGGCCCGGTGCTGGCGATCCTCGGCATCCTCGGCGCCTATGCCGTTCCGGCACTGCTCGGCGGCGACGCCGAACAATTGCTGACGGTGCTGATCTACAGCCTGATCGTGACCATGGCCAGCTTCGTGCTGATGCGCTACGTCTACCGCGACTGGTTGTGGTGGGGCACCGTCGCGGGCGCGCTCTTCTGGTGGTGGATCGCGCTGCAGGCCGGCGGCCACACGGAGCCCTGGCTGGGCGCCTATCTGGCGGTGCTGGCCTGGAGCATGCTG
>PUOZ01000001.1 GCA_003553165.1 Thioalkalivibrio sp. | reverse complement strand
TGCCGCTGATCGACGAGCGCGACCGCTACATGGCCGCGCATCTGCGCAAGCTGGCGGATGGGGACGCCCGGCAGGTGCTGGCAGTCGTCGGCGCGGGTCACCTGAAGGGCATCGAGAACTATGTGGCCCTGGACCGGCAGGATCCTGAAGACATCCTGATCCAGCTCGAGCAGTCGCCCCCGAAAGCGCGCTGGCCGAAATACATCCCCTGGGTGGTGGTCGGCATCATCCTGACGGGCTTCGTGATCGGTTTCACCCGCAATACCGAACTCGGCCTGCAGATGGTGCTGGACTGGATCATGATCAACGGCGGTCTCGCCGCGATCGGCGCCACCATTGCCCTCGCCCACCCGGTAACCATCGTCACCGCAGCCCTGGCGGCCCCGCTAACCTCGCTGAACCCGACCATCGGCGTCGGCTTCGTCGCGGCGGCGGTGGAGCTGTACATGCGCAAGCCGCAGGTCGGCGACTTCGCGACGCTGCGCCGAGACACCACCAGCCCGCGCGGCTGGTGGCGCAACCGGGTATCCCGCGTACTGCTGGTCTTCCTGCTGACCACGCTGGGCTCGGCCATGGGCACCTATATCGGCGGTGCACGCATCTTCGGTCACCTCTTCGGCAGCGGCTGAACAGGCCCCTGCTTTGGGACCGGGCCGAGGTGCCAGTGAGCCATGCGGAAAGTTCGATGCCTACGCAGCAACGGTGCGTGACGTGGGAACATCGGCCGAGCAGCCAGGCGGCGCCCACCCCGCTGGGGGCAACAGGCTTAGCAATTCCGGGACCACCTTCTGGATCAGTTGGCCGAGGATCTTGTTGATCACCACCGCCTCTTCGAGGCAGGGAATGACTTTCGTTGCGCCGCGGCAGGCCGGGAAGGTCTGAGCCTCATTATCCGAAAGCTCCGCAGGGAATCCGGTCCTGCGCAACGCCCTCCCCCCGCATACCCGTACCCTGTGGGAGGCGAGCCCTCTCGGCGATCGAACGGCGGAAAACCTTAGCCCAGAGGCTGGCCTCCCACAGGGCGTCCCCTGAAATGCCGTCTCGGTGCGGCGTCTTCAGTCGGTTTCTACCTTTTCTCGTAGACCTCCTTTCGGTGGCCGATCCGCACGACCAACACCACCAACACCTCATCGCGCAGGTCGCAGACCACCCGGTAGTCTCCGACCCGATAGCGCCACAGCTCGGAGTGCTGCCCCTTGAGCGGCTTTCCGAGCTGTCGAGGATCGTCCAGCTTGGCCACACGTTCCTCCAGGTACTGGCGTATACGCTGACGAGCCCTGTGATCTAGATTTTTCGCCGCCTGTTGGGCGGAACGGGCGTACTCAATCCTCCAAGTCACGCCAGAACTCCCCAGCGCTGATCACCTCCTCTTCGCCGCGCCTGATCCGTTCCAACGTCTGTTCGGCCAGGTAAATGTCCTCGAGATCCTCCAGGTGCTCCTCTATGGCCTCGCGGATGTAGTAGGCCGTGGTGCGACCCGTCTTGTCGGCCAGCGCCTTGAGGCGCCCGTAAGTCTCTGTCGGGAGCCGAACGGCCGTTTGCCTGGTGCTTGCTGTCCGTATGGTCATAGCCATTGCCTCCTCTGGTATGCCTGCATACCAGTATACACGCCATCGACGGTCGGTTCTCTCCCTTTGTGCTGGACAAACGGCGCTGTCTCCCGCGCAGGGATCAAACCTGGGCCGCGGTGGGTGTCTGCGTCATCACCGGATGATCACGGAAGCCCCGCAAAGGATCCGCCACCAGCGCACCGGTGAACCGAAGGATTCGTTGACCCTGTTTTCCGACAGGACCGAGTGGCTCCGGTGGTGGGTCAGCCTTGCCGGTTCGGGACTTGCACCCGACGGGTCGCAATGACGGGTCGCAATGAAAGGTTTCCAGTCGCTTCGTTCCTCGATGCCCCGTCCTCCCTTTCCAGGATTTGCATCGCGCACCGGAAGTTTCCGCATGACCCAGGCAATCAGATGCGCAATACGATCTTTCCCCTGCGCACGCCCGATTCCAGCAGCCGGTGCGCCTCGGCTGCCTGGGCCAGCGGCAACTCGGCCTCGACATTGACCCGCAGTTCGCGCCGGGCCAGGCGCTCCAGCCCTGCCCGAAGCATGCCCGCCTGGGCGCGAAGCAGATCCCGGTCTCCGTTCAGCATGGGCGTGAGCATCAGTTCCAGCGAGATCCGGGGGTTGCGGGGACGGGCCGACGCCCAGTCGGTGGTCGCGGGAGGACTCAGCAGCGTGACCACATCGCCCCCGTAGGCGATCTGTGTCAGGCTCTCCTCGAAGATCTCCGCGCCCACGGTATCCAGCACCACGTCGAACCCTCGTCCGCCGGAGAAGTCCAGCCACCGCTGCCCGAAGTCCTCCGCACGGCGGTCCAGCACCGCGACCCCGAGCTCGCGCACCAGCGCGGCCGCCTCGTCGCCCCGCACCGCACCGAGCACACGGGCACCAGCCTGCCGCCCGAGTTGCACGGCCATCTGACCGACGCCGCCGTTGGCCGCGTGGACCAGGAGCGTGTGCCCCGGTCGCAGCCGGGCACGGTCGAGCAGGGCCTCCCAGGCCGTGATCCACGCCAGCGGCAGCGCGGCCGCCTCGGCGTCGGAGACGCTCTCGGGCACCGGCACGAGGGCGGCGTCGGGAACCACCGCGGCGGTCGCGTAGGTTCCGGGATCCTGCCCGACACCGCCATGGCAGAAGGCCACCCGTTGGCCCGGCGCCAACGTGCCGACCTCCGCACCGCAGGCCTCGACGATGCCGACGCCGTCACAGCCCGGAATGTTGTGGTCGTAGGCGGGGGTCAGTAGACCGCGGGCACGGATCTTGGTGTCGATCGGGTTGACGCCCGCGGCCAGCAAACGCACCAGTACCTCGTCCGGCCGCCGGATCCGGGGATCGGGCCGGTCGACCATCTCGAGGACCTCGGGTCCTCCCGTGTAGGGAAAGATCACTGCCTGCATCGAAACACCTCCCTCTCCTGACGCGGATCCGATAGGGGCGACCTGCGGTCGCGATCCGCCGCCGCACCGGTCCAGCAGCATTGCCATCGCGGCCAGAGGCCGCTCCTACAACCCGATACCGATGCTCACGCCGCCGGAACGCCGCCCCGACACGGCAACCTCCGGTCGCGATCCGCCCGGATCCATGCACCATCCACCCTCGCCCCGTAGGAACGAACTCCGGCCGCCATCGGCGGCTGCCTGAATCCCGGCGCCATTCCCATCGCGGCCAGAGGCCGCTCCTACAGGCCGATGCCGATCCCGATGCCGAAGGTCACGCCGCCGGAACGCCGCGCGGGCGCGGCAACCTCCGGCCACAGGTACAGTTCACTGGCGACCATCACCGGAAAGACATACTCCACTTCGCCGATCCGCCCCGCCTCCGTGCGCTGGACCGGCCCTCTTGCCGTGATGCGCCGACCGGTACGGTAGTCCACCGGGTCCAGGAAGCCGCGGACCTCCAGCCGGAAGCGCCCGTCGGTCATTCTCGAGGTGCGCGGCTCCTGGTTGCGCAGGGGATAACTGACCACCTCGAGCAAGGTGTGATCGACCCGGTTGTGCAGGCCGACGATCACGCCACCCCAGAGCTGCTCGGCCGACGGCAGCCCCTCGACCACGGCCGCGCGGGGAGTGACCTCCACTCCGGCAGGATCGGGCGGCGCCAGCGGCGGCGTGGCACAGGCGCTGAGCCCAAGGACCAGAAGGGGAAGGAACAGCCATCGGACCCAGTGCTGCGGCATCACCACCAGCCCCTACGCCAGGGGTGGCGGTAGGGGCCCCATGGGCCCCAGGGATCCCAGAAGGGATCGCGGTAGATTACCTGCGGCTCCGGTGGCACCGGTGGCCAGAGGTGCACCGCGGCAGCGTCGACCTGCGGGAAGGCATAGGGAAACGCGCCGACCACGCCATCGGTAACGCCGGTGACCTGGCCGCGTACCGTGACCTCGCGCAGCCGGGCGTAGACCTGCGGATCCAGGAAGCCCGGGAAGAAGGCTCGAAACCTGCCGTCGCTGCGATCGCCGGAGACTGGGCGCTTGTCCCGGCCCAGGGGCCGGGAGACGATCTCGAGACGGGTGCCGTCGGCCATATTGGACACGCTTGCGATCACACCGCCCCAGACGACCGTCGCACCCTCGAAGCCCCCTGGATCCTGCAGAATCTCGACCAGGGTCGGCTGCCTCTCGGGGACCGGCTGCAGATCCTCCGGGATGGTCGCGCAGGCGGAAAGCAGCAGGGACCCTGCGAACAGCGCTGCCACTTTCATCGCAAGCCAATTCGGGTCAGCGGATCTCATGAGAATCAGACCCCGTCAAGCGCCCGGTCGTTCCCGCATCATTGCTGCCCGGTGCGCCACGCGGACAGCGCGGCACCAGATCGCTGCGCCAAGCGCGCCGGCGCTGCGTTCGGAAAGGTTGAAATCGGGTCCGTTATTCCCTCATTTCTGCTCCCGCACGCCCTGCACCGGCACGCCGTGGACATTGAAGTTCTCGCATGGTCCACCAGGGTCATTCGGCGAGGAGGTGGTCGTTCATGAAACCGGTGGCTCGCATCAGCGCGTCCCGCGTCGCCAGGTCGTCGGCAAAGGTGCGCACCGGCGGCGCCCGGAAGTCGAAGCCCCGGCCGACCCCCGGGTAGGTAACAAGCTGCACCGGCAGATCCCGGCCCTGCATGCTCCCGACGGCCATATCGATGCCGCGCTTGCGCTGGTACTGCTCCTCGGCACCGACGAAGATCAGCGCCGGCAGAGTCAGCGCATCGGCCTCCCCCGCATACCGATAGACCTGCATCGGTTCCGGGGCGTTGGGATCCTGCATGTGGGGGTAGTAGCTGACGAAGCAGGCCAGAGCGTCCCCCTGGCGATCGAAGGTCACTGCCAGCTTCAACGCGAGGTATCCGCCTCGCGTGTGGGAGTAGACACACACCCGGTCACCGGAATGCATACCGGAGGCCCGCACATGATCGAGCACGTCGTTCAGGTCGCCTTCCAGGGCATAGTCGTGTTCGATCGGCATGGTCTCGATGAAACGGCCCACGTAGAGATCCGGCGCGTAGACCACGAAGCCGCGCGCCGCCAACCGCCGCACGTGACCCTGGATCAACGGATCCACGCCACGGCGCCCATGCACGAACAGCACGCCCGGAAAGTCGCCCTCGGCGTCCGGACGCGCGATGTAGATGGGGATGTCGGCCTCGTCCGTGACCAGGGAGTCGTTGGAAGTGCGGACGGTGTGATTCGGGGGCACGGGCAGTTGCCCCTCGGACCACCATGCGGTGTCGAGCCACTCGTGCCGGTCATCGGCGACGGCGGCGATGGAGACGGCCAGTGAAAGGCCGATCAGGATCGTCGATATGCGCATGGTCTGTCCCTTGGCGGCTGCGTTCGATTTAGAGGGTAGACTCCAATGGCGGCCCTCGCATTCCGCACCCCTCCAACCGGGTTGCGTTGCACCGGCACCGGAGCTTCCGGATACTCTTACGGCCGTGTGGCACCCTGCCCGCGAACGCCAACCCCGAATCACCGACCCGACCCAGGAGAGACCATGCGCCAGATCCTCGCCCTTCCCGCCCTAGCACTTCTGCTGATCGCGAGCGTCGCGCTCGCCGAATCCGGCCCCGCGATCCACGCGGAACAAGTGGTCTACGAACACAACGGTGTCGAACTCACCGGCTATCTCGCCTACGACCGCGCGCTGGATGGTCCGCGCCCCGGGGTCATCGTGGTGCACGAATGGTGGGGGCACGACGAGAACGCCCAGCGCCGTGCCGAGATGCTTGCCGAGGCCGGCTATGTCGGTTTCGCGCTCGACATGTACGGGACCGGCAAGCTGGCCGAACATCCAAGTACCGCACGCGAATTTGCGACCGCCGTGCGCACCAACCGCGACGTCATGATGGGCCGGTTCGAGGCCGCCGAGGCCCTGCTGCGTGAGCACGAACTGACCGCCGGTCAGCCGCTGGCCGCGATCGGCTACTGCTTCGGCGGCAGCGTGGTGCTGGAGGCGGCCCGGGCCGGCGCCGACCTGGCGATGGTGGCGAGCTTCCACGGCGCCCTGAACACCGGCAACCCCGCGCAGCCGGATACCGTGAAGGCCGACATCCTGGTCTTCAACGGCGCGGAGGATCCGCTGGTGCCGGCCGATCAGATCGCCGCGTTCCGCGAGGAGATGGCCGAGGCCGGGGTCCTTTACACCTT
>PUOZ01000098.1 GCA_003553165.1 Thioalkalivibrio sp. | reverse complement strand
CCCTCAGCAGAACGTCGGCACCGGCCCCCTCCTGCCGACGCAGAACGCGGACCCTCGGATTGGCAAGCGCGCGAACATCGCGGATCTCCAGGGGGTTACCCGGGGCGACGATCAGCCCCTGCGTCCGCTGTGCCCACTCGATTGTGACCAGATCCCGAAGTCCACCCAGGCCGCAACGGGCCGGATTGTTCCAGGTGCCGTCTTCATGGATCAGGTGGAATCCGATCACTTGCGCCTGGTTCGCCAGTAGACGCCTGACACCATCACCACTGCCGTTCAGAAGCAGCGCCAGGTCGCTTCCCGATTCCCTCACTGCCCACTCCAGCAACGGGTCATGACTCCCCGCCAGTACTGCCGGAGTATCGCGGACGATCCGCTCGTCGCTTTCGAGATGATTCATGAGCCAGAGATCGATGGCCTGACGCGGGAACAGCAGTTTCCCCGTCACACGCACGCAGGGAATGACGCGCTCCCGCACGAGCTCGTAGACTTTGCGCTCCCCCAGACGCAGATAATCCGCAACCTCGGCGGTGGTCATCAGATCCTCGCGCGGCTGCATATTCATGTCTTTGGTAGATTCCTTTTCGCCTCTCGGCGCGTTGGACTGCAGAAGCCATTATTCTTCGGAAAGTATGCAGCGCAGAGATCCCATTGAACAGCCACGACCCCTTTACCCTGGCGCTTTCGCTGATCCTCTCCGGGGATCCCGGTCTGTTCGGCATCATTCATTTGTCGCTTCAGGTCAGCCTGAGCGCGGTCTTCGTCGCCAGCCTGATCGGATTGCCCCTCGGGGCGGCAATCGCCCTGTTCCGGTTTCCCGGAAGAGGCCTCGTCATTACGCTATTGAACGCACTGATGGGACTGCCACCCGTCGTTGCCGGGCTGCTCGTCTATTTGAGCCTGTCGCGGGCCGGCCCTCTGGGCCAGTTCGGGCTGTTGTTCACGCCGACAGCAATGGTCATCGCCCAGACCCTGCTGGTCCTGCCCATCATTGCAGCCCTGACCCGGCAGGCAATCGAGGATCTTTGGGAGGAATACCGGGAACAGCTGCAGTCCATGGGCTCGGGTCGGGTGCGGGCGATACCTACGCTGCTGTGGGATGCGCGCATCACGCTGACCACTGCCGTCCTGGCAGGCTTCGGGAGGGCCAGTGCCGAGGTCGGTGCCGTGCTGATCGTGGGTGGCAACATTGAGGGGGTCACGCGCGTGATGACGACGGCAATCGCGCTCGAGACCAGCAAGGGTGACCTCGCATTGGCGCTGGCACTTGGACTGGTCCTGCTGACGCTGGTGGCGGCGGTGAACGCCACCGCATATCTGCTGGGCCAGATGAGCAGGAGTCGGATGCAATGAGCCAGATGCCCCCGGCTGGTGTCAAGAATCCCCTGCTGGAACTGCGCGACGTCAGTTTCGTGCGCTCCGGGAAGGAACTGCTTGCCCGAACCAACCTGACGCTGGGATCCGGGGGACGCACCGTGATCATGGGGCCGAACGGCGCCGGAAAGAGCCTGCTGATGCGCCTCGCACACGGGTTGCTCAAGCCCTCCCAGGGGACGATCGTGGCCGGGGGCAATGGGTCGCCGCTTCCGCGCCAGGCGATGGTCTTCCAGCGGCCCGTTCTCCTGAGACGCTCGACGATCGCCAACGTGACCCACGCACTGGCCCTCAACGGTGTTCCCCGACGGCTGCGCCGCGACCAGGCCGAGCAGGCACTGGAGCGTTTCGGCCTGGCGGACCTCGCACAGCGCCCGGCCCGGATCCTCTCGGGCGGCGAGCAGCAGCGGCTGGCGCTGGCCCGCGCCTGGGCCCTCGAACCCGGCATCCTTTTCCTGGATGAACCCAGTGCCGCCCTGGACCCTGCCGCCACCAAGGCCGTGGAAGATGCAGTCAACGCCTTTCACGCCAACGGCACCAAGATTGTGATGACCACGCACGATCTCGGTCAGGCGCGTCGCCTCGCGGATGACGTGGTGTTCATGTGCTGCGGCCGCATCATGGAACACACGGCCGCAGCGCGCTTTTTCAAGGCCCCAGCGACAGCCGCCGCCGCTACCTTTCTGCGTGGCGAACTTGTCCTGGACGTGCCTGCCCCTTCCTGTTTCACCCACTAATGTCTGTGGCCACGCCGCAATGCCTCTTCCTGGCGAAATCGGCGGTGCTGTCGGCGCTGGTTCTCACTGCTGCGGGCCCGCTCGCAGCGGGCACGCCCTTCATCATCCTCGCCTCCACAACCTCGACCGAGCAGTCGGGTCTCTTCCAGCACATCGTTCCGCAGTTCACCGCGCGCACGGGCATCGAGGTGCGTGTCGTCGCGGTGGGCACCGGGCAGGCCTTCGCGATCGGCCGCCGCGGCGACGCCGACGCCCTGCTGGTGCACCATCGTGCAGGAGAAGAACAATTTGTCGCCGAGGGCTACGGCTCTGAACGGCGCGACGTGATGTACAACGATTTCGTGCTCATTGGTCCACGAGCGGATCCGGCCGGCGTCACGCAGGCCGACTCGATCCAGGACGCCCTGGTCCGCATTGCCGAATCAAGCTCGGCCTTCGCTTCCCGGGGCGATGACAGCGGCACGCACCGCAAGGAACGGGAACTGTGGAGCACAGCCCGCATCGAGCCGTCGGGCCGCTGGTACCGACAGCTGGGAAGCGGCATGGGACCCACGCTCAACACCGCTGCGGCGATGGACGCCTATGTGCTTGCCGATCGCGGCACTTGGCTCAGCTTTCGCAATCGGCAGGAACTTGTGATCGTGTTCGAAGGGGACGAGGCGCTGTTGAACGCCTACGGAAGCATTCCGGTCAATCCCGAACGGTTTGACTGGGTGAAGGCAGATCTGGCTCGGAAGTGGCACGATTGGCTCGTCGCGCCGGAGGGCCAGACGGCCATCGCCGAGTACCGGATCAATGGGGAGCCGCTATTCTTCCCCTTCCGTGATTAGCACCAATGCTTCGCAGGTGATCGAATTGCCGCTGTTTCAAGGGACGCCCTGTGGGGGGCCAGCCTCTGGGCGAAGGTTTTCCGCCGTTCGATCGCCGAGAGGGCTCGCCCCCCACAGGGTGCGGCTATGCGGGGCGCGCGAGCAGGATTCCCTGCGGAGTTTCCGTGATAATCAGGTCCCCTCAAGTACGAGCGCCGCCGGCGACGTTGACTGAGGGCCCAGTGGGGCACGGGCCTGTCGAGCGCAGATTGCAGAGGAGTTTCGGTGACCGCACAGACCAACCCGCCCGTGGCCCGGCGCACAGCCCTGAAGGACGCCATCACGGTGCTCGACGGGCTCCCCTGCGCGTTACCGGGAAACGAAACCGTGGCGCTGGAGGCCTGCGCTGGCCGCATCTCCGCCATGCCGATCCAACTCCGGAACCCCGTCGATCACGGGCGGCGAGCCCTCGCGGACGGCTACGCCCTGGCCGGGCTCGAGACGGTTGGCGCGAGTCCCTACAACCCGCTCAGCTTCCGGCTGCTGGGATCCGCCGCCCCCGGGGCACCCTTTACGGGTTCACTGACGTCCAGCACGGCCGTTCGGATCGCGATGGGTGCCACGCTCCCTCCGGGAGCCGACGCCGTTCTGACGCCGGAGGCTGCACAACAACGCGGGGACCGCATCGACGTCTTCGATGCTACCGGGCCCGGTGCCTGGACCGATGCCGGCACCCCCAGCCGACCGGGCTCCGATGTACCGCTGTTTGCCGCGCAGCGGGGCCTGCGAGCCTTTGATCTCGCCCTGCTGGCCGCACAGGGGTTACAGGAACTGACCGTCCGGGGCCGGCCGCGGGTGCGCATCCTGATCACGTCGATGCAACCGGGCGTTACCGATGCAACGCCTTCAAGGGCAAGGCACCCCATCGACGCCACCGGCCCCCTGATCCGCGCACTGGTCACACGGGATGGCGGGTTGGTTGAAGAATGGTTCACCCTCGATGGCGATGCCGCCGGATTACGAGATCAGCTCGGGCGACCGGGAGCCGACCTGATCCTCACGGTCGGCGGCACGGGCATGGGCTTCAACGACTGCACGGTGGCCGTCGCGAAGGAGCTGGGCCCGCTCCTGTTCCACGGCGTGAGCCTCCGGCCGGGAGAGTCCGTGGCGGCGGCATCCCTGCCCTTCGCGCCCGCGGTCCTGTTGCCTGGGCATCCGGTGGCGGCTGCAGGCGCCTATGAGTGCCTGGCGGCGCGCCTGGTTCGCCGTCTTGCCGGTCGCGCGCCGGATTGGCCGAACCCGCCGCATCGCGTAAGGTTGGCGCGCAAGATCTCGTCCGCGCTGGGCGTCAGCGACTGGTGCCGGGTTCGTTTCCTGGATGCGGAGACCGTCGACCCGCTACCCTTGTCGGGACCTCCGTCGCTGGTGCAACTCGCGCAGGCGGATGGATTTTTTCTGATTCCTCCCGAATCCGAGGGTCATGCCCCCGACTCGCTGATCGACATCCACGCTTATCCCTGATTGACCCTGTCAACCGACTGGCCATACATGACCCAAACAGAATCCCAAACGCTTGCCGAGCGCATTCGCGAGGCCTCGGAACAGAGGCAGTTCCTCACCGTGATGTCCGCGGACGAGGCCCGTGCCCGCTTCGCGTCGGCGTTGTCGCTGAAGCCCCTGGGCACGGAACGGGTCCAGCTGCCCGACAGCCTGGGGCGTATCCTCGCGGAAGACGTGGTCTCGGCGATCGATGTACCGGGGTTCGACCGGGCCAGCATGGACGGATTCGCGCTGCGCTCGGAGGACACCATCGGGGCCACCGAGGAAAACCCCGCCCGGCTGCGACTCAACCAGGAACTGTTGTCACCCGGCATCGCGCCCCGGATCACCGTCAGCCCTGGCACCGCGACCGCCATCGCCACCGGCGGCATGCTGCCCCGCGGCGCGGACGCGGTGATGATGCTGGAGCAGACGGAACTCCAGGCCGCCGCCGATGGCGACCATGTTGATGTGCAACAGATGGCCGCACCTGGGCAATCCTGGGCCACCGCAGGGTCTGATATTGCGCGGGGCGAACTTGCGCTGCGCAGGGGAACGCCGATCACCTCGCGGGAAGTCGGCATCCTGGCGGCACTGGGCATGGATCAGGTCCCGGTCTACCGGCGCCCACGGGTGGCGGTCATTTCCACCGGCGACGAACTCATCGCGCCCGGTGAGCCCGTGCGTGCGGGTAGCGTCTTCGACTCCAACGGGGCGATTCTGGTGGCAGCCATCCGCGAACTCGGGGCCGAGGCCGACCATCTTGGCATCGTCGGCGACGAGGCGGCGACGATGCAGGCGCTGATTGCGCGGGCGCTGGATTACGACGCGGTGCTGCTCTCGGGCGGCACCTCCAAGGGTGCCGGAGATCTCTCCTATCGGGCGGTGGAGCGGCTCGTCGGCGCCGACGGCATCGTGGCGCACGGCATCGCCCTGAAGCCGGGCAAGCCGCTGTGCCTGGCGGCCCACTCGGGACGACCGGTCGTGATCCTTCCGGGCTTCCCCACGTCCGCGATCTTCACCTTCCACGAATTCGTCGCACCCGTGCTGCGCACGCTCGCCGGCCATGTGCGCCGGATCACACGCAAGGGCATCCGCGCAACACTGGCCGTATCCCTGCGTTCGGAGCTGGGCCGCACCGAGTTCGTGATGGTCGGGTTGCTGCGCACGGACGCGGGCTTCGTGGCCTACCCCAGCGGCAGCGGTTCCGGGTCGGTGACGTCCTTCAGCCAGGCCGACGGCTTCGTGCCCATCGATGCCGACGCCGAAGGACTGGCCGCCGGCACCGACGTCGAGGTCCAGATCATCGGCCAGGGGCTGGAGCCGGCGGACATCGTTTTCATCGGCTCCCACTGCACCGGCGTCGACTACCTGCTGGGCCGACTGCAGGAGGAAGGGTTTGCGGTCAAGGCCCTGTATGTCGGCAGCATGGGGGGATTGGCCGCGGTGCGCCGAGGTGAGTGCGACGTGGCCGGAATGCACCTGATGGATCCCGAGACCCGGATCTACAACCGCCACCTGCTGGACGATGGTCTCCTCTGCTTCCCCGGCTACCGCAGGATGCAGGGCATCGTGTATCGCCGGGACGATCCCCGCTTTGCAGCCGTGTCCACCGACGCCCCGCTACAGAAGGCATTGGGCGATCCCGACTGCCTGATGATCAACCGGAATCCGGGCAGCGGCACCCGGGTGCTGATCGACGAATTGCTGGGCGACAAACGCCCTGCCGGCTATGGCGTGCAACCGCGTTCCCACAACGCGGTCGCCGCTGCCGTCGCCCAGGGCCGCGCGGACTGGGGGG
>PUOZ01000035.1 GCA_003553165.1 Thioalkalivibrio sp. | reverse complement strand
TGCTCGACGAGATGGTGCGCGGCCTGGGCCTGACCGTGGGCTTCACGCAGGCACCCTTCGAACCGGAGGCGGGCGCCTATGCCGCTGGCGGCCATGCCCACTCGCATGCCCACGGTCACCAACATGCGCACTGACCAACCCCGGGCCCCGGTCATGACTCCGGCGAATGCGGGCCTGGCCCGGCGGCGTCTGTGGCAATTGATCAGCCCGACGCTGCCGGTTGGCGCCTACAGCTACTCCACCGGGCTCGAGCAGGCGGTCGATGCGGGCTGGGTCCGTAGCCCGGAGGCGGTGCGCGACTGGCTCGAGGCGCAGCTGCTTCGGGTCCACGCGCGCGTCGATCTTCCCGTCCTGCTGCGCCTGCTGGCGGCCTGGCAACGGGAAGACGGGCAGGGGCTGGAATACTGGAACGACTGGCTGCGCGCGAGTCGCGAGACCTCCGAGCTGCGCGCCGAGGACCTGGGGCAGGGCCGGGCCTTGGCCCGACTGCTGGCGGATCTCGGAGTCGTTGCCGCGCAGTCCTGGGCGGCCCGGGAAGACGCCTGTTGGGCGACCCTGTTCGCGCTGGCGGGCCGGGAATGGGCGATTCCTTCGGATGACCTTCTGGAGGGGTATCTTTGGTCCTGGTGCGAGAACCAGGTGGCCGCGGCGGTGAAGCTGGTGCCGCTGGGGCAGACGCAGGGGCAACGCCTGCTGCGGGATCTGGCCGACACGATTGCGGTGGCGGCGCATCAGGCTCGGACGGTCGATGACGCCGGTATGGGGGCGGGTTTGCCCGGGATCGTCCTGTCCTCGGTGTTGCACGAAACCCAGTACAGCCGCATGTTCCGCAGTTGATGCACGAGGTGGCGAGATGAAGGCGCAGGCACTCAGGGTGGGAGTCGGTGGTCCGGTGGGTTCGGGCAAGACCGCGCTGGTCGAGGCACTTTGTCACCGACTGCGAGAGCGCTATCAACTCGCGGTGGTGACCAACGATATCTATACCCGCGAGGATGCGGAGTTCCTGATCCGCCGCGAGGCCCTGGCTCCGGGCCGTATCATCGGCGTCGAGACGGGAGGTTGCCCGCACACGGCGATCCGCGAGGACGCCTCGATGAACCTCGCGGCCGTGGACGAGCTCGAGCAGCGTTTTCCGGGGCTCGACCTCGTCTTCGTCGAAAGCGGCGGCGACAACCTGTCGGCCACTTTCAGCCCCGAGCTGTCGGACCTGACCCTGTACGTGATCGACGTGTGCGCCGGGGACAAGATCCCGCGCAAGGGCGGTCCGGGGATCACCCGCTCCGACCTGCTCGTGATCAACAAGATCGACCTCGCGGACGGCGTCGGCGCATCGCTCGAGGTGATGGAGCAGGACAGCCGGAGGATGCGTGGCGACCGTCCGTTCGTCTTCACGAATCTGCGCACCGGCCAGGGTCTGGATGAGGTCGTCGGTTTCATCGAAGCGCAGGGAATGTTCGGGTAATGGTGCAGGCGACTGCACCGGGGCAGGAATGTGTTGAAGGGTTCGGCCCCGCGGCCTATGATCAGTCAAGATGGCTGCTCTGGAGCGGTGCCATTGGGGATGACACTGACAATCTCGAAGGGGGTTAACATGGCGAAGGGACCGAAGAAGAGCGCGGGTACTCCGGAGAAGGCCGAAGCGGCCGCAACGACCGCACCTGCGAAGGCTGCCGCACCGGCCAAGGCCAGGGCGGCACGCCCGGCAAAGGCGCCGGCGGCGAAGGCGGCAGCCGCGCCTGTCGAAAAGAAGAAGGCAGCGCCCCGCAAGGCGCCCGCAAAGGCGGCTGCGGGGTCCACGGGCAAACCGGCGAAGAAGGCCGAGGTTCCTGCGGTGACCCCCGAGCAACGTTACCGGATGATCCAGGACGCCGCGTACTTCATCGCCGAGCGCAATGGCTTCGTCGGCGACAACCACGCGTACTGGCTGCAGGCCGAACAGGCGATCGACGCCGAGCTCGGCCCCCGCTGATCACCCGCGGGGCGCGCAAGGAGCACGATGAACGCAAACAGGCATGTCGCCACATCGGACGTGCACCCGTGGATCCGCTTCTGGGCGCGCTCCTTCGAGCGGGCCCCGCGCTGCTCGGGCATGGTTTGGGCCAAGGGGCTGGGCGCCGGGACCCCGTTGCTGGGCCAGGCTCTGATGGCTGCCCAGCATTACGAGCTCTCGGCCAATGCCAAGACCTTCTGGGACGAGGAGGGCGGGTTCGAGGTCCAGCACGGCGCCATCCGCGGGACCCGGGTCATCGGGGCGATTGCGATTGCGCTGGTCGTGCTGCTCGCGGCGGGCCTGACCCTGATGGGTGCCTGACCCAGCCCGCGACGACGATCCTCGCGACCGTCAGCCTGAGGGCGGTGGTGCTCAGACGCTCAGGTGGCGACTCACCAGATCGTCGCTGAGTTCGCTGATCGCGCCTTGTGCGACCACCGATCCCTTCTCCACGATGTAGAAGTCGTCCGCGACCCTGCGGGCGAACGGCAGCTTCTGTTCCACCAATAGCACCGACAGCCCCAGTTCCGTGTTCAGTTGCCGGATCACGGCCCCGATCTGCCTGACGATGTTGGGCTGGATGCCCTCCCCCGGTTCATCCAGGATCAGGAGCTCCGGGTCCAGCACCAGGGCCCTGCCGATCGCCAATTGCTGCTGCTGTCCGCCCGAGAGATCGCCTCCGCGCCGGCCGCGCATCTCCTTCAGTACCGGAAACAGGTCGTAGATGGAATCCGGGATCTGCCGTGCCCGGTCTGCGCGGGCGCCGAGGGACACGCGCAGGTTTTCCTCCACCGTCAGCTCCGGGAAGATCTCCCGGCCCTGTGGCACGTAGCCGATCCCTGCGCGGGCCCGCGCCTCCGGGGACAGCCGGGTGATGTCCCTGTCCCCGAGGAGAATACGCCCGCTGCGGATCGGCAGCAGCCCCATGATGCACTTCAGCAACGTGGTCTTGCCCACGCCATTGCGGCCCATCACGCAGGTGCAGCGCCCGGGCCGGGCTTCCAGTTCGAGATCGCGCAGGATATGGCTCTGGCGATAGTATTGATTCACTCCGCGGACCTGGATCATGCCTCTTCCCCGAGGTATACCTCGATCACCTTCGGATCGCTCTGGATCTGGTTCATGCTGCCCTCGGCCAGAACGCTACCCTGGTGCAGGACCGTCACGCGCCGGGCGATGGAACGCACGAAGGCCATGTCGTGCTCGACCACGATCACGGTATGGCCACCGGCCAGCGAGAGTAGCAGTTCGGCGGTGCGCTCGGTCTCGTCCCCGGTCATTCCGGCGACCGGTTCGTCCACCAGCAGCACGCGCGGGTTCTGCATCAGCAGCATGCCGATTTCCAGCCACTGCTTCTGACCGTGCGACAAGGCGCCGGCCATGCGTGCCCGCTGCTCCTGCAGCCCGACGATCTGCAGCACCTCATCGATACGCGTGCGCTGCTCGGGGGTCAGGCGGTGAAACAGGGTCTTCCAGGCCCCCTTGTCCGACGCCATCGAAAGCTCCAGGTTGTCGAAGACGCTGAGCGCCTCGAAGACCGTGGGCTTCTGGAACTTGCGCCCGATCCCACCCCTTGCGATCTGGTACTCGTCGAGGCTGAGCAGGTCGATGCTCTGCCCGAAAAAGACCCGACCCTCATCGGGACGGGTCTTTCCCGTGATCACGTCCATCATGGTCGTCTTGCCGGCGCCGTTGGGGCCGATGATGCACCGCAATTCGCCCTCATCGACGCTCAGGTTCAGGCGGTTCAGCGCCAGAAAGCCGTCGAACCGTACGCTGACGTCGTCCACGTACAGGATCGCGCCATGCGAGGTATCGACCGGCAGCGCGAAGTCCGGTTCCGGTTGCAGGAAGCCGAAGACGCGGTCACGGCGCATCGCCTCGCGGGTGTTCCTGAGTACGCTCATGCGTCGTCCTCCCGGCGCCGGCGGCGGAAGATGCCGACCAGGCCGCGTGGCAGGAACAGCGTGACCAGCACGAACAGGGCGCCGAGAGCGAACAGCCAGACCTCAGGGTGGGCTGTGGTGAACCAGGTCTTCGCCCCGTTCACCGCGAATGCGCCGATGATCGCACCGAACAGGCTGCCGCGTCCGCCGACCGCCACCCAGAGCACCGCCTCGATGGAGCGCAGCGGCGCGAACTCGCCGGGATTGATGATGCCGACCTGCGGCACGTACAGGGCCCCCGCGATCCCCGCGAGCATCGCCGAGAACACGAACAGCCAGACCTTGTAGTGCTCTACCCGGTAGCCGGAGAAACGGGCTCGGCTCTCGGCGTCGCGTACTGCAATCAGGACCCGCCCGAAGCGCGAGGTCACGATGAAGCGCGACGCGATGTAGGCGAGGATGAGTACCAGCGCCGAGATCACGAACAGCGCGACCCGGGTCTCGCGAGCCTGTACCGGGAAGCCGAGGATGTCCTTGAAGTCGGTCAGTCCGTTGTTGCCGCCGAAGCCCATCTCGTTGCGGAAGAAGGCCAGCATCAGCGCGAACACGAGGGCCTGGGTGATGATGGCGAAATAGACCCCGGTCACCCGCGACCGGAAGGCCAGCCAGCCGAAGACCAGTGCGAGCAGGCCCGGCACCAGCACCACCATCAGCATCGCGAACCAGAACATGTCGAAACCCCACCAGTACCAGGGCAGCGACTCGTAGCTCAGGAAGACCATGAAGTCGGGCAGTTCCGGATTGCCGTAGACCCCACGGTCGCCGATCTGTCGGGTCAGGTACATGCCCATCGCGTAACCGCCGAGCCCGAAGAAGGCCCCGTGCCCCAGCGACAGGATGCCCGCATAACCCCAGATCAGGTCGATGGCCAGCGCCAGCAGCGCGAAGGTCAGGAACTTGCCGATCAGGGCCACCCAGTAGGTCGACAGGTGCCAGGGTGACTCGGGTGGCAGCACCAGATTGGCGTACGGCACCGCCACCGCCATGGCGAGCAGCAGCACCAGTACGGCCATGCCGCCCCAGTCGCTGAGAAAAAGCCGTCGGGTCAACATCGGGTCAGGCCTCCGCCGCCCGGCCCTTCTTGGGGAAGAGTCCGCGCGGGCGTCGCTGAATGAACAGGATGATGAAGATCAGCACCACGATCTTGGCCAGCACCGCACCCGTGTGCGGCTCGAGGAACTTGGTCATCATGCCGAGGCCCATCGCGCCGACCAGAGTCCCCCAAAGGTTCCCGACGCCGCCGAAGACCACCACCATGAAGGAATCGATGATGTAGGCCTGACCCATGTTCGGGCCGACGTTGGTCAGTTGCGACAGGGCGACCCCGGCGACGCCCGCGATCCCGGCGCCCAGGCCGAAGGTCAGGGCATCGACCCAGCCGGTGCGCACACCGAGGGCGCGCGCCATCGGCCGGTTCTGGGCCACTGCGCGCACCTTGAGGCCCAGGCTGGTCTTTTTCATCACCAGCAGCAGCGCGATGAAGACCATGATCGCGAAGACCAGGATGTAGATCCGACTCCAGGTCAGCGACAGGAGGGGGTTCACGTGCAGGGAACCGCTCAGCCAGTCGGGCGAGGCGACCGGCCGGTTCAGAGGCGAGAACAGGGTGCGCACCGCCTGCTGCAGGATCAGGCTGATGCCGAAGGTCGCCAGCAGGGTCTCCAGCGGCCTGCCGTAGAGGAACTGGATCACGCCCCGTTCCATCGCGACACCGACGAGGCCCGCGACCAGAAAGGCCGCCGGAATCGCGAGCAGGATGCTGGTGCTCAGTGCTCCCGGTATCAGCGTCTGGATGAACCACGTGGTATACGCGCCGATCATGATCAGTTCACCGTGAGCCATGTTGATTACGCCCATGACGCCGAAGGTGATCGCAAGCCCGATGGCCGCCAGCAGCAGCACCGAGCCGGCGCTGAGCCCGAAGAAGAGGTTCTCGGTGAAGCGGAAGAAGCGGATCCGTGACTCGATCGAGTCGAGCGCATCGCGCGCGGCCTCGCGGACCTCCGGATCATCGTCCCGCGTGGCGGTTGCCTCCAGGCGCACGCGGACTTCACTGAGCAGCGACCCGCGCAGCAGGGCGATGGACTCGAGGCGTTGCTCCGGGTCGTCGACGTTCAGGCGTGCGAGCGCCCGCACGGTCAGCAGCAGGTCTGTCACGCGTGGGTCGGTTTCGAGTTCGACGCGCTCGTCCAGGTAGGCGAGCATGTCCGGACTCACGTCATCGCGCATCAGGCGCCGCAGCGAGGCCGCGCGGCGCTCCGGATCGGGCGCCGAAATCGTGGCCACCGCGATCAGGTTGCGCAGTGCATTCCGCAGGGGGTTGTGCACGGGGACGCGGCGGCCCGACGCGATCAGGTCCGCATCCACGGGTTCGCCGGTCAGGGCGTCGCGCCCGGCGCGGCCGGTCTCCGCGCGGATCAGGATGCGTGGAGGATCGTCACCGGTCGCGAGCAGACGTCCCTCCACCAGGGCGGTGAGGACCACCGGGACCCGGGGATCGCCGGTCGCGGCCAGCTCTTCGGCCACCGCACGCCGATCGTTGAAACTGCCTTCGGGAAGGCGCTGGATCAGGAGGTCGACGTCCGCCGCGGTCTCCTCCAGGCCCTCGTAGACGGCCTCTTCCATGAGGTCATCGTCGGTCTCGGCAGTTCCCTCTCCTGCCGATTCGGCATCGGTGCCAAGGAGACTCGGGTCGATCATGTCCCCGGTATAGGGGTCGGCTTGGGCGATCACCGCGAATGTGGGTGTGGTCGTTGCCGTGGCGAGGTCCGCCGCGGGCATCTCCAACCCGAAGGCCTGTGTCTCCGCGTGCAGGCTGCCGCCCGCAACCAGCAGCCAGGCGGCCATGATCCAGCCCGAAACCCGACCCCGAGGAATCCCGGCGGGCGGTGCCGATGCAGCCACGCCGCGGGTTTTGGAATGCAAACCGCCATGTCCGGATTCCGCCGGCTTGCAGGACCCGTGCGGGATCCAGCGCACACGGCGGGCGGATGGTGGCGCGAGGGAATATGCGGTCACCGGAGGGATTCCTCGGGGTTGGATGCAAGAATCTGGGGAAGGGCGGCGGGGCGCACCCCGCCGCCCGTTCCGATCAATAGTTCTGACCGGAGCAGGTCTGCGTGACGGTGTTGAAGTTCCCGCAGGAAATCGGCGGGGTCCAGTCGGCGATGATGTCGCGGCTGCCCGGCAGGTGCGGCGACCAGGCGTCGCCAGGGATCAGGTCATCGGTCTGCCAGACCACCAGGAACTGTCCGTCCTCCTGGATCTCGCCGATCAGCACCGGTTTCGTGATGTGGTGGTTCACCAGCATCTCGGCCATGCCGCCGGTGAGGTTGGGCACGGTCACGCCCTTGAGTGCGTCGATTACCGTGTCCACGTCGGTGGTGCCGGCCTTCTCGACCGCCTGCACCCACATGTTGAAGCCGATGTAATGGGCCTCCATCGGGTCGTTGGTCACGCGGTCGGTATTGCCGATGAAGGCGTGCCACTTCTCGATGAATTCGGCATTCTCCGGAGTATCCACGCTCATGAAGTAGTTCCAGGCCGCCAGGTGACCGACCAGCGGTCGGGTATCCATGCCCGAAAGTTCCTCCTCGCCTACGGAGAAGGCGATGACCGGGATGTCCTCGGCGGACATGCCCTGGTTGCCCAACTCACGGTAGAACGGCACGTTGGCGTCGCCGTTGATGGTCGACACCACGGCGGTCGGTTTGCCCTGTTCGCCGAAGCGCTTGATGTCGGCGACGATGCTCTGCCAGTCGGCATGGCCGAACGGCGTGTAGTTGATCATGATGTCCTCGTCGGCCACGCCGTTCGCCTTCAGGTAGGCCTCGAGGATGCGGTTGGTCGTGCGCGGGTAGACGTAGTCGGTGCCGGCCAGCACCCAGCGCTCGATGCCGTACTCGTTCATCAGGTAATCCACCGCGGGAATCGCCTGCTGATTGGGCGCGGCGCCGGTGTAGAAGATGTTGCGCGAGGACTCCTCACCCTCGTACTGCACCGGGTAGAACAGGATGCCGTTCAGTTCCTCGACCACCGGCAGCACCGATTTCCTTGCCACGGAGGTCCAGACGCCGAAGATCACGTCCACGTTGTCCTGCTCCAGCAACTGTCGCGTACGTTCGGCGAACAAGGGCCAGTCGGAGGCCGGATCCACGACCACGGCCTGCAGTGGGCGACCCAGTACGCCGCCCTTGGCATTCTGCTCAGCGACCAGCATCTCGATCGTATCCTTCAGCGTGGTCTCCGAGATCGCCATCGTGCCCGAGAGCGAGTGCAGGACGCCGACCTTGATCGGGTCCGCGGCCTGCGCCGAGGCCCCGAACAGGGACAGGGCCAGGACGACGCTCGGGGTTCGAAGGGCCTTGAGCCAGTGTTTCTGGGTCATACATGCTTCTCCTTGGTGTTGGGTAGGTGGGACTGTTGCTGCCAGCCGCTGTGTCTTGACAATGGCCGGTAAGGTCCGGCGACGGCGAGGCGTGGCTTGGTGACGGCGGGGGCAGGCGGCACCCCCGCACTCGGTGCGGGTATGCCGGTGGCGCCGCGCAGGGACGGGACGTGACGTTGCCATGCGCGGGCCCAGGCGAGCAGGCGCCGATCCTGCCACGCCGGGGCGATCATGCTGATGCCGAACGGCAGACCATCGACGCGAAAGCCTGCGGGAACCGCCAGCGCGCAGCAGTCGGCCAGGTTCACGAAGCTGGCGTAGCGGCCAAGCCGGCTGTCCTGTTCCAGGGGCTCGCCCGCGATTGCAGTGAGGAGCGGATGGCTCGGCGCCGTGGGCACCAGCAGCGCATCGTGGCGGGCGAACAGCGCCCGGACCTCGCGCAGCAATTCCTGGCGCCGTTGCCGGGCCTCGAACACATCGCTGGCGGAGAATTCCCGGCCCCGGGCAATGATGGCGCGGACCACCGGGTCCACCGCCTCCGGACGGGCCTCTATGAAGCCGCCCAGTGCGGCGTGCCGTTCCGCCACCCAGGGTCCGTGGTAGAGCAGTGAGGCCAGTTCGAACAGGGGGGTGAAGTCGACGGCATGCAACGTCATCCCCATGTCCTCCATCCGGGCCATGGTGCCAAGCCACGCCAGTTCGGCGCGGTTGTCGCCGAACCACTCGGTGGATTGGGGGATCGCGAGACTCTTTGGAATCAATGGGGCGGAGTCGGTGGTCGGATCGGAACGCGACCATGGATCATCGGGGTCGTATCCCTCGATCACATCGAGAGCGAGCCCGGCGTCGTCCGCCGTCAAGGCGAACACGGCGATGCAGTCCAGGGAGGGGCAGGCCGGCACCACGCCCTGCTTGCTGCAGCGACCGCGGGTCGTCTTCAGCCCGACGACGTTGTTGAAGCCCGCCGGGATCCGGCCCGAGCCCGCGGCATCGGTGCCCAGCGCCAATGGGACCAGTCCCTCGGCGACCGCCACCGCGGAACCGGCGCTGGAGCCGCCGGCGACGTAGGCGCGATCGAAGGGATTGACGACTGCGCCGTAAGGGGAGCGGGTCCCCGCGAGGCCCGTGGCGAACTGATCGAGGTTGGTCTTGCCGACCAGCACCGCCCCGGCGGCCTCGAGCCTCGCCACCGCAGGGGCGCTGTTCGCAGGGTGGTAGGCAAAGCCGGGACAGCCTGCGGTGGTCGGCCACCCCGCCGCGTCGAAGTTATCCTTGACGGCAAACGGGACGCCGTACAAGGGCAGTGATGACGGCAGTTTCTGCAGCCTCCGGATCTGTTCCTCCAGGCGCTCCGCCGGGATGCGGCTGATCCAGGCATTTGAGCCCGTGTCGAGGTGCTCGCGCAGCGCCCGCAGCGATTCCGCCGCCGCTGCGAAATCGCTGCGGGCGGCTTCTGTCCATTCGGCGACGGTTCGACCGGTTGAAGGTAGACTGGACACGGGTGGCTGCTCCAGACAGGGGATCGGCTCAAGTTCCCCAAGCAGGAAATGTGCCGGGATTCGGTCAGAAGGGTCCGGCTCCCTGCAGCTCCAGGGCAGCGCGAGCGGGTCCTGCGGGAACAATCGTCCGCCCGCAGGTGTTTGCAGCTGGGATTTTGTCGGTGTCGACCGATCCACATGCGGGCGCGATGAGCCAAGCGCCGTTTTGGGGCCCCGTTACGGTGCAGCCCTGGTGGTGGCTGCACCTTTTTTGCACAAGACAGGGTGGCCGCAGGGGCGGGCGGGGCCTCCCGAATCTCTGTTTTCCGCCTACCGGGCGCCCCCGAACAAGCGCTCACGCACCATGAACAGGCCGGCGATGGAGCGTGCCTCCGAGCAGTCCTCGCGCTCGAGCAGGCGTCCCAGATCCCGAATGGGCCAGGGAAGGACCTCGATCTCTTCCGGCTCGTCACCCGGGACACGCGCCTCGTACAGATCCTCGGCGAGAACCAGGTGCGAGGTATGGGACATGTAGCCGGGTGCCAGCGACAATGCCCCAAGGTAAGTCAGCCGGCGGCTTCCGTAGCCGATCTCCTCCATGATTTCGCGGTCGGCGGCAGTCAGGAGGTCCTCGTCGGCCTCGACCTTTCCCTTCGGCAGGCCGACTTCGTAGCGGTCGGTGCCGGCCGCATATTCGCGGATCAGCAGCACGGTCTCCGGATCGAGCATCGGCACGATCACCACGGCGCCTCCGCTGCCCCCCACGAGCCGCTCGTAGCACGTCCGGACGCCGTTGCTGAATTCCAGATGCATTTCCTCGACCTCGAACAGCCGGCTCCGTGCCACGGTCCGGCGTTCGTGTACGGCGGGCTTGGAGCGGCTCATCCGCAGTCAGGGCCGGTCGCCGTTCACCAGGCGCAGCACCGTCGTCAGCCGGCCCTCGAACGTGGCATCGATGATCACTCCGTGCTCTGATTCCGTGACCAGGAATCCGGGTTGCGACTCTGGTTCGCTGCGCGCCAGGGCAAGGCCCAGGTCACCCCAGTTCACCGCGACGGTCACGCGCATGGGGAAGTAGCCGTCGAGGTAACGGCGCATGAACGGCCCGTTCTCGAGTGCATAACTGCCGTCGTCAAGGATCTTCAGCATCTGTGAACGCGCCCGGATGCACAGCTCTGCATCTGGCTGAATCCGGCGCAGCTGCACGCTGGCGCCCTCGACCCAGGTTTCCTCGATGTTGCTCTGCGATTCGATCTCGATTTCCCGGGTCGTGGCAGCATTGTAGAGAATCTGTGCCCGGCCCACGCGGTCGATGTCGCGGTGGCACTGACGCAGGTTGACCCAGCCGTCGTCGAGGCTGCTTGCCGCCACCGTGATCTGGTTTTCGTGGTGATGCACGCGTCCGTCCGGCGCGTCGCCGAGGAAGTTGAGCGTGCCGCGATTGCTGTCAGCCCCGGGCGTCTCCCACAGGCTGTCATCGTCGAAGGGGTCGTCGCTCGCGCCGGCGGTCAGCTGCAGAGCGAGCGCGGCGATCAGGCCGGTGGCGGCGAGACCGCCGAGGCGCGGGTTTGATCTGGCAGGCATGATGACATCCTCTCTGCTTTTTCCGAGTATTACGCATGGACATCGCAAACGCGTCAAAAAATCCGGTGAATGCACCGCAGGCTGCAATCCCGCCCTGGGCGAAGATCGATACGGTCCTGTTCGACATGGACGGGACGCTGCTCGATCTGCATTTCGACAACCGCTTCTGGCGTGAACTGATCCCCGCCGAGTATGCACTTTTGCACGCCCATGAGCCGGATCTGGCGCGCCAGCGCCTGCTGGCCGAGATGGACCGGATTCGCGGTCAACTGCAGTGGTATTGCCTGGACTACTGGGTCGGGTTCACCGGCCTTGACCTGCTGGCCCTGAAGCAGCGGCTGGTGGGGCACATCGCCTATCAGCCGCACGCGCTGCACGTCCTCGATACGCTCCGGATGCAGGGGAAGCGGCTGATTCTGGTGACCAACGCGCATCCGCAGGTGCTGGCCTTCAAGCACGCCCACACCGGCGTCGCCGATCACCTGGACCAGGTGGTGTCCGCCCATGCGCTGAACTGCGCGAAGGAAGAGGCGTGTTTCTGGGATCGGCTGCAGACCGTGGAACGCTACGAACCGGGCCGCACCCTGCTAGTGGACGACAACCTGGCGGCATTGTCCACGGCCCGCGACGCGGGCGTGCGTCACCTGCGGGGCATGCGCTACCCGGACAGCCAGGGACCGGCGATGGAATCCGCGCATTTTCCGCTGCTCGAGAGCCTGGCCGAACTGCTGCCGGATCGCTTTCTGCATCCCTGATGCCGTGCACTCGGGTCGTGTCTTTCTCCCTCGCCGTGAAGGGATTGTTTACCACGAAGACCACGAAGGCACGAAGAGGGGAAGGGGGTTTGGGGTGCTGGCCTCTTGCCAGGATCGTGGCGAGGAAATCGCCCAGGCACCCATCCCCTAAAAACCTTCCCGGTCTTCCCGGTGAGTATTCCTTTCATCGGGCTGGGCGAGGTCAAGGGCCTGGTTTACCGGGAAGACCGGTGAGACCGGGAAGTGGGAAATGGGGTTTGGTACGTCGTTTGGGCAAGCGGTTCGGCAGAGCGGCGGTGGCATGGTCGACGGCGGCCCCATCCCCTCAAAACCTTCGTGGTCTTCGTGTTCTTCGTGGTGAATGCGCCCTTCACGCGGGCTGTCGACCGCCTTTTCGAACCTGCAGAACCGATGGGGTTGAACTGGAATCCCGCGCCGTTGCCCTAATGATATGAGCTAACTGAAATCAATCGCGAGGACGCTATGCGCAATGCCTCTTTCTCAATTGGACAGATCATCCATGTCCGCGATGGCGACATGCGTGGCGTCGTGGTCGACGTGGACGAGCACTTCCAGGCCCCGGTGGAGCTGCCGGACAAGGTCCGGGCCTCGCTGCCCTCTCCTGAGCAGCCGTGGTACTACATCCTGGTCGATGGTTCCGAAGAACGGGTCTACGTGGCCGAGGAGAGCATGCATCCGGATACCGATGACTCCCCGGTGGATCACCCGGGAATCGAGCAGTTTTTCCGCCATTTCGACGAAGGTCGCTACGAGCCCCAATACCTGCTGAACTGACCGCTGTCGGCGGGAAGGCCGCGGTTCCTCGCGGCGGCCGGGGCCACCAATGAGCAAACCGTGCTGATCGTGCACAATCGCGCGAGACTGAACAACGCCTGTCGAGTGCTCGGTCAAGGTGATATGTTCGCTGAATGCGAAGATATCGCCTTGACCGAGTACTAGCCTCCCCCGATGCGCCGCAGGCATCGGCTATCGTATCGGATGCAGCTCCGGCTCTGCGCTGCACCTGCGGCGGTAGAGGGGAGCGTTGATGGATCCTGGGGTTCTTGTCGCGGCCTTCGCCGTCGGCGTGCTCGGGGGTGTGCATTGCCTGGGCATGTGCGGGGGCATCGTCGGGGCGATTTCGTTGAGCCACGCCGGTTCGGATTCGCCCGCCTGGCCGCGCCTGCTCGCCTACAACCTCGGACGCATGAGCAGTTACGTGGTCGCGGGCGCGCTGGCCGGCCTGCTGGGCGCGGCTCTGCTCGGCGCCATGCCGCAGGGGCAGCGAATCCTGGAGCTGCTCGCCGCCGTATTTCTGATCCTGCTCGGGCTTTATCTCGCCGGCTGGTGGCCGGTCCTGGCCCGGCTGGAGCAGGTCGGCGGCCGCGTCTGGAAGCGGATCGAGCCATTGGGGCGACGTTTCATCCCCGTGCGGCATGCGGGGCAGGCCTTCGTGGTCGGCGGGATCTGGGGCTGGCTTCCCTGTGGCCTCGTCTACAGCGTGCTTGTGTGGGCGCTTTCGGCGGGCAGTGCCGCGGACGGTGCGCTGCTGATGGCGGCATTTGCCCTGGGCACCCTGCCCAACCTGATGCTGATGGGCCTGTTCGCGGCAAGGCTGGCGCGCTTCGCGCGCAATCAACTCGTGCGGCAGGGGGCCGGGGCGCTTCTCATCGCCTACGGGCTCTGGCGAATCTTCACGCTCCTCCTCTGACGTCTGGGCAAGGGCAAGGGCGTTATTCACCACGAAGGCCACGAAGACACGAAGAGGGGAACGGGGCTGGTACGGCGTTTGGGCAAGCGGTTTTGGAGGCCGTGACCGTTGGCGAGGGGATGCGGCAGCACCCCCCAACCTTCGTGGTCTTCGCGTTCTTCGTGGTGAAAAGCTCTTTCGCAGGCCGGACCAGGGCAAGGGCGTTATTTACCACGAAGGACACGAAGACCACGAAGCAGGGAATGGGGTGCGGGGCTCGGGCAAGCGGTTCGAGAGAGCGACCGTTTCACGATCGGCGCTGGCCTCTTGCCAAGACCGTGGCGAGGAAATCGGCGAGGCACCCCTCTCCCAAAAAACCTTCTCGGTCTCTCCGGTCTTCCCGGTAAACCACGCCCTTGCCATCGCCCAACTCGGTGAAATGGCCGCTCACCGGGAAGACCGGGAAGACCGGGAAGGGGGAAATGGGGCTGGTACGCCGTTTGGGCCAGCGGTTTCGGAGGCCGTTACCTTTGGCCAAGGGATGCGGCAGCAGCCCCAAATCTTCGTGTCTTCGCGTTCTTCGTGGTGAAAAGCCCTTTCGCAGGCCGGACCAAGGCAAGGGCGTTATTTACCACGAAGGACACGAAGACCACGAAGCAGGGAATGGTTTTTGGTGTGTGGTCGGGCAAGCGGTTTGGGAGGCCGTGACCGTTGGCGAGGGGATGCGGCAGCACCCCCCAACCTTCGTGGTCTTCGTGTTCTTCGTGGTGAAAAGCTCTTTCGCAGGCCGGACCAGGGCAAGGGCGTTATTCACCACGAAGGACACGAAGGCCACGAAGCAGGGAATGGTTTTTGGTGTGTGGTCGGGCAAGCGGCTTGGGGGGCCGTTACCGTTGGTGAGGGGATGCGGCAGCACCCCCCAACCTTCGTGTCTTCGTGTTCTTCGTGGTGAAAAGCCCTTTTACCGGGGTCAGTGGCGGTAGAAGCTCTGGCGGAAGTTCACCGGCATGGTTTCGTCGTCCCCGGCGGCCGAGATGCGCAGGTTGAAGTCCAGGACCTCTCCGGGGCGCACCGCGACCTCGGCCAGGTGATAGTAGGCATCCCCGTCCCGTACCTGGCGGAAGCTCAGGTTGCGTACTTGCCGGTTGAGATTTACCGCATGTCCACTGACGCTGCCGGGAACCGATTCCATCGCGTCCCCTTCACGCTTCATGATCACGATGTTGACCAGCGCCCTCCTGCTGCTGCGGCGGATGTTGTAGGCCCTCGCCACATCGGGTGACAGGAAGGTGGTGTTCACCACGTTGTAGTGGATGACGTGGCGATCGAACTCGACCTCGTTGGCGTGGCTCGCGCCCGCGGCCAGCAGCAGAACCAGCAGGAAGCCTGCCCAGATCACGAACGGAATGCGCATGGGTACCATCCTCACGTCTCCTTGTTGCAGTTCGGGTTGCCGCCAGCCGAAGCCCGCCTCCGCTGAAGCGCCGTCCCGCGACGCGGCCAGGAGACGAGTGTAGCAGCCTGCAGATGACCGGTATCAGACGCCTATAATGAGCGCACAATGATCAACACGATGTAAAGGCCGATCAGGGCCAGCATCGGCGAGAAGTCGATCGCCCCAGTGTTTGGCAACGCGCGGCGCAGGGGACCCAGGATCGGCCGGTTCACGTCCGAAACCAGGCGGGCGATCGGGTTCCCGCCGCGCGCGCCTCCCGCCTGCAGCCAGCTCATCACGACCTCGATCACGAGGCTGATGATCAGGATCCAGACGACCGTCACGAGGATTTCCCTTATCGAAGCGATCAGCACGAGTCCCGGCGCGATGTCGATGCCCAGAACCATCAGGCGCAGCCAGAGTTCGATGAACTTGAGCAGCAGGATCAGTACCACGGCTGCCAGGTCGAGGCGACCCAGCGGCGGAATCGCGCGTCGCAGCAACAGCAGCGGTGGGTTGGTCAGTTGCACGATGGTCTGGGAGATGGGATTGAAGAAATCGGCCCGGACCAGGCCGAAGATCAGCCGCAGCAGCAGGAGGATGATGTAGATCCCGAACAGGGTGCTGATCAAGAAGTCGAGGATCTGGTCGAAGGGGCCTTGCATCGCATGCTCCGCTTATGGGCTGTCGGGGCGTATTATCCACCAAGCTCCCGGCTGCGTGCAGCGGCCGCCTGCATCGCCTCCGCGACCAGTTGCCGGAGACCGCCATCCTCGAACACCGCGATCGCCCGTTCCGTGGTCCCACCCGGCGAAGTGACGCGTGCGCGCAGTGCCGCCGGACCTTCAGAGCTGCCCGCCGCCAGTCTTGCCGCACCGGCAACGGTCGCCAGACTCAACTCGCGTGCCCTGTCGCTGTCGAGGCCGAGTCGTTCGGCGGCCGCGGTCATCGCCTCGATCAGCAGGAAGACGTAGGCTGGGCCACTGCCGGACGTGGCGGTGACGGCGTGCATCTGCTCCTCCTCGCTGATCCACACCGTGGTCCCGACCGCGCCCAGCAGCCGCTCCGCCGTTTCCCGATCCGCCGCGCTGGCGCGGTCGTTCGCGAACAGCCCCGCAATGCCGGCCCCGATGAGTGCCGGCGTGTTCGGCATGGCGCGGATGATGCGCGCCTCGGCACCGAGCCAGGCGGCCATCCGCGCGGTGCTGACACCGGCGGCCACCGAGATGACCAGCGGAGCCGCCGCTGCGACCGCTCCCGCGAGCGTGGGCGCCAGCGTCGGAAGTACCTGCGGCTTGACGGCGAGGACCAGTGTTCGCGCCCCCGCCGCCAGCTCTACGGGGGTATGCAGGGCGAGACCGGGGAACTGCGCTTGCAGCGAGGCTGCGCGGGCCGCGTCGGGTTCCGCGATGCCGATGGCGGTCGCATCGATGCCCCCGCGGATCAGACCGGCGATCAGCGCCTGTCCCATGTTTCCGGCTCCGACGAAGCCGGCCTCGAGTGGCTGCTGGTTCATGTCTGCCTCGCTTGCGGCCTGCGTGGGCCAAAGAGTGCGGTCCCGACGCGGACCAGGGTGGCTCCCTCGAGGATTGCCGCCTCGAGGTCGTCGGACATGCCCATCGAGAGGGTGTCGAGCCGGTGCCCCCCCGCATTCAGGGTATCGCGCAGTTCGCGCAGGCGCGCGAAGGGGCGACGTTGTTGTTCCGGGTCATCGCTTGGCGCCGGCAGGGTCATGAGCCCCCGCAGGACCAGGCCTGGGAGTTGCGCGGTGGCGTCAGCCAATGCCTGTAGCCCGGTCTCGGGCACACCGCTCTTGCCGGGCTCCCGACTCAGGTCTACCTGCAGGCACACTTGCAGCGGCGGCAGGCCGGCGGGTCGCTGCGCCGAGAGGCGCTGCGCGATTTTCAGACGATCGACACTGTGTACCCAATGCGCGCGTTCTGCCACGGCGCGGGTCTTGTTGCCCTGCATCGCGCCAATGAAGTGCCACTCGGGCGGCGGTTTCAGTGCCTGTGCCGCGAGGGCATCGCATTTTGCGGCAAACTCCTGAACGTAGCTCTCGCCGAACCGCTGCTGCCCGAGAGCGTGCAGGGCTCGGATCTCCGTCTCGCTTCGGGCCTTGCTCGCAGCGATCAGCCGGACGCTTCCTCGGTCGCGCGCGGCCTGCCGGCATGCGGCGGTGATGCGCTGCTCCAGCCGGGCGAGGGAATCTTCCAGTTGCGTCATGGCGCTATGATATAGTCCCAGGCAAAGGAAATGCTGCGGTGTTCTGGCGTGCGTTCCGGTTTCGACGCATGCTGGGCTCCATACAGCGTCAAGGCTCCACACAGCGTTAAGCCGTTTACATCGAGTTCAGGGGGAACTCAATGGACATCACGCAGTTGCTTTCCTTCGCCGTCAAGAACGGCGCATCCGACCTGCACATGTCGGCCGGGATGCCCCCGCTGGTGCGCATCGACGGCGACATGAGGCGCGTGAACGTCCCGGTGATGGAGCACAAGGAAGTGCAGGCGCTCATCTACGACATCATGAATGATCGTCAGCGCAAGGACTACGAGGAATTCCTCGAGACCGACTTCTCCTTCGAACTGAAAGGGCTGGCCCGATTCCGCGTGAATGCCTTTGTCCAGGATCGGGGCGCGGCCGCGGTCTTCCGCACGATTCCCTCCAAGGTGCTGACGCTGGAGGACCTGGGCTGCCCCAGGGTCTTCGAGAGCATCGCCAATTACCCTCGGGGCATCGTGCTGGTCACCGGGCCTACCGGTTCCGGGAAATCGACCACGCTGGCCGCGATGGTGGATCACAAGAACAATCAGGAATACGGGCACATCCTCACCATCGAGGATCCGATCGAGTTCGTGCACGAGTCGAAGAAATGCCTCGTCAACCAGCGCGAGGTGCACCGCGACACGCACGGTTTCTCCGAGGCCCTGCGCTCGGCGCTGCGCGAGGATCCGGATACCATCCTGGTCGGCGAGCTGCGCGATCTGGAAACCATCCGCCTGGCGCTGACCGCGGCGGAGACGGGGCACCTGGTGTTCGGTACGCTGCACACCAGCTCGGCAGCAAAGACCATCGACCGGGTGGTGGATGTCTTTCCTGCTGCTGAGAAGGACATGGTCCGAGCGATGCTGTCCGAATCGCTGCGCGCGGTCATCGCCCAGACACTCCTCAAGCGCGTCGGCGGCGGCCGCATCGCGGCCCACGAGATCATGCTGGGGACTCCGGCGATCCGTAACCTGATCCGCGAAAACAAGATCGCGCAGATGTACTCGGCGATCCAGACCAGTGCGGGCCTGGGCATGCAGACGCTCGACCAGTGCCTGAAGGACATGCTTGCCGCAGGTTTGATCACCCGCGACGATGCACGACGCAAGGCGGTCAATCCGGATGGTCTTTGAAGTGAGGCGCATGACTGCAGCAGGCCTCCCGGGCAGGGCAAACAACGGCAAAGGTGCTTCCGACCATGGATCGTGACAAGGGTATACGTTTCATGCACGACTTGCTGCGCACCATGGTGGGGCGTGGCGGATCGGATCTGTTCATCACGGTGGGCATGCCGCCGGCGGCCAAGATCAACGGTTTGGTGGCTCCCATGACCGACCAGGCGCTGACCCCCGCGCACACGCAGGTGCTGGTCCGTTCGATCATGAACGACAAGCAGTCGGCGGAGTTCGACCGAACGCACGAGTGCAATTTCGCGATCGGCCTCGAGGGCGTGTCGAGGTTTCGTGTCAGTGCTTTCACCCAGCGCGGCCATGTCGGCATGGTTCTGCGCACCATCCAGAGCCATATTCCAGCCTTCGAAGAAATCAACATGCCGCCGCAGCTCAAGGACATCGCGATGACCCGGCGCGGGCTGGTGATCTTCGTGGGGGCGACCTCCTCCGGCAAGTCCACCTCGCTGGCGGCGATGATCGGGTACCGGAACAACAACTCGGCCGATCACATCATCACCATCGAGGATCCGATCGAGTTCATCCACCCGCATGGCAAAAGCCTCATCACCCAGCGCGAGGTGGGCGTGGACACCGAGAGCTATGAGGTCGCGCTGAAGAACACACTGCGTCAGGCCCCGGACGTGATCCTGATCGGGGAGATCCGCGACCGTGAGACGATGGATTACGGGATCGCCTTTGCGGAGACCGGTCATCTTTGCCTTTCGACCCTGCACGCGAACAGCACCAACCAGGCCCTGGATCGCATCATCAACTTCTTTCCCGAGGAGCGGCGGCCGCAACTGCTGATGGACCTGTCGCTGAACCTGAAGGCGGTGGTGTCGCAACGGCTGATCCGTACCCAGGACGGGAAGGGCCGGGTGCCGGCCGTCGAGATCATGATCAACACGCCGCTGATGTCGGACCTGATTCTGAAAGGGGCGGTCCACGAGATGAAGGATCTGATCAAGCGGTCTCGCGAGCAGGGGATGCAGACCTTTGACCAGGCCCTGTTCGATCTTTACGAATCCGGAAAGATCGGCTATGCAGAAGCGATCCGCAACGCCGATTCGATGAACGACCTGCGGCTGCGGCTCAAGCTGGACAGCAAGCGCGCCCGGCGCGAGGAAGAGCCGGACGTGATCGATGATCTGTCGGGACTCTCGGTATCCGAGACGGCGGATGACTCTCACATGAGGTGACCGGCATATGGCGAGTGCACAGATCGACCCCTACCTCAAGCTGATGGCGCAGAAGGGTGCCTCGGACCTGTTCTTCGTCACTGGCGCGCCCATCAGCATCAAGGTCGATGGCCGCGTGCAGCCGCTCTCGCAAACGCCGCTGAAACCCGGCGATGTCGCGCGCATGGCGGGCGAGGTCATGCTGCCCATGCATCAGGAGAGTCTGGAGCAGCAGAACTCCGCGAATTTCGGGATCTCGCGTCCCGAGGTCGGTCGCTACCGGGTGAATGTCTACCGGCAGCGCGGTGAGTTGGCGATGGTGATCCGGCATATCCAACTGTCGATTCCCAGCATCGAGGAACTCGGACTCCCGGTGGTCCTGAAGGACTTCGTGAGGCACAGGAACGGCCTGGTCCTGATCGTCGGATCCACCGGTTCCGGCAAGTCGACCACCCTGGCGGCGATGATCGATCACCGCGCCCGCGCGGAGACGGGCCATATCCTGACGGTGGAGGACCCCATCGAGTTCCTGCTCCCGCATCGCCTTTCCATTGTCGGGCAGCGCGAGGTGGGTCTGGACACCCCCAGCTACGAACAGGCGCTGCAGGACGGCATGCGCGAGGCTCCCGACGTGATCATGGTCGGCGAGGTCCGGAGCCGCGAAACCATGCGCCAGGCCCTGAACTATGCGGATACCGGGCACCTGGTGCTGACGACTCTGCATGCCACCAGTTCCAACCAGGCCCTGGACCGCCTGATCCATATGTTCCCGGAGGATTTTCGTGGTCAGATCCTGACCGATCTCTCGCTGAATCTTCGCGCCATCGTCGCGCAACGGTTGCTGCGAACGCCGCAGGGGAGCCGCGTGGCTGCGGTGGAGGTGATGGTCAATACGCCGTTTGTCTCGGAGCTTATCCGTGAAGACAAGATCGGGGAGATCAAGGAGGCGATGCAGAAGGGCTCCAAGGATGGCATGCAGACCTTCGACCAGTCCCTGTTCCGGCTGTACGAGGAGGGCAAGGTCGAGTTGGAGGAGGCCCTCTCGAAAGCGGATTCGCGCGCGGATCTCGAGTGGCGTCTCAATTTCGGTGGCGGTGTTGGCGCCCTCGATGGCGCTGAAGAAGAGGACTTCCAGCTGCCCGAAGAAAAGGCCGGCTGAACTGACATCGCAGGCTGCGAGTGTGCCGTGCGGATCCCGTGGCGAAAGTCAGGGTGCGGGAAAGACCGTGTCGGCGGCGAACACCGGCCCGTCCACGCAGACACGCTTCATGGCCACGCCTGCAGGCGTGCGCACCGCGACCGTGCAGCCGGCGCAGCCACCGACCGCGCAGGCCATGTACTCCTCCAGCGAGACCTGACAGGGGATTTCGAATTCGGCGGCAAGTGCGGCACAGGCCTCCAGCATCGCGTGCGGCCCGCAGGCGTAAAGCTCCACTTGCGCCAGCAGCGCTGGTTCCAGCTCTGCCAGCCAGGACCGCGCCAGATCGGTCACGAAACCCGGATGGGCGCCCGGGATTCCGGCACGCGAGGTCAGCCGGCAGGCGATTCCCCAGTCCTCCAGCAGCGGCATGGTCGCAATCGCGCCGTCGGGTAGCCCCGGCCAGAGAATCTCGGACGGTCGCGGCCGGAACGGAAACGGCACTTCGGACCCCAGGATCGTGCGGGTCTGGGCGGCCAGACCCCGTTGCCGCAGGTGATCCGCGAGAAAGATCATCGGCGGGATCCCCACGCCGCCGCCGATCAGCAGACGCAGCGGCCGCTCCGGGTTGAGCACGAACGGCTGGCCGATCGGGCCAAGGACGCTGAGCCGGGCGCCAACGGGCTGCCGGCTCAGGGCCGAGGTCCCTTCGCCCACTGTCTTGTAGAGAAATTCGACCCAGCCCTGTTCAGGATGCACGCGCTGGATGGACAGGGGCCTGCGCATGGGCAGCCGCGGGTCGCACTGCAGGTGCACGAACTGCCCTGGCCGGGCGCGCGCGGCGCACTGGGGTGCCTGCAGCTTCAGGACCCACTGGTCGCCCGGGTGCGCCACGTGTTCCAGGATCTCGGCATCGTCCTCCAGGAAGATGCTGCCGCGATGACTGCGGTCGGGTTCGGTACTCATGTTGCAACCTCGATCGGCAGGGTCCAGGCGGGACGCCCGGCCACCCAGGTTTCGGTGACGTGGCCGGAAAAGCTCCAGCCGATGAAAGGCGTGTTGGCCCCGGCACTGAGCCAGCTCTCCCGGCCGATTTCGGTTCGGCCGTCGGGATCGAATAGCACGAAGTCTGCCGCGCCGCCGGGGGCCAGGGATCCGCTTGCCAGTCGCAGGACCGCCGCGGGCCCCGAGGTGACGCGTGCCAAGGCATCGGGCAACGTCAGCAGGCCGTCCTCGACCAGGCGCAGGGTTAGCGGCAGCAGCGTCTCCAGGGCACTGATCCCGGGACGGGTCTCGGCGAAGGGTCCCAGCTTGCTGTCGCTCTCGTGGGGCTGGTGATCAGAGCAGATCGCGGAGATCTCTCCCCGGGCGACCGCTTCCCGCAGGCCCTCGCGATCGCGCTGCGTACGCAGGGGCGGGATCACGTGGCAGAAGGGATTGAAGTCAGCGGCGTCCACCTCGGTCAGGAACAGCTGGTGCGCGGCCACGTCCGCCGACACCGGCAGGCCGTCTGCCCGGGCCTTGGCCACCATCTCCGCACCCCGCCGGGTCGACAGGCGGTTCACGTGCACCCTGGCCCCGGTCTGCTCGACCAGCGCCAGGATCATGCCCAGCGCCGCCGTCTCCGCAGCCTCGGGGATGCCGGGTAGGCCGAGCCGGGTGGACACCGCACCTTCGTGGACGCAGCCGGAGCCGGAGAGGGCGGCATCCTGCGCCGACAGCGCGACCATCAGGTCGAAGGTTGCGGCGTATTCCATGGCCCGGCGCAGCACCAGGGGACTGTCCAGGGGGCGCTGGGCATTGCTGACCGCGACGACCCCGGCGCGCTTCAACGCAGCGAGCTCGGCCAGCTGTTCACCGTTCAGGCCGCGGGTCAGCGCTCCCATGACCAGTACACGCACGCCGCAGGCCTGCTCGGCGCGGCGGGAGATCAGCTCCACCTCGGCCGGCGAATCCACCGGGGGGTCGGTGTCGGGCGGCATCACCAGGGTGGTCACACCGCCGCGCGCGGCCGCGAGGGTCTCGCTGGCGATGGTTGCCTTGTGCTCCTCGCCGGGCTCGCGCAGGTGGGCGGACAGGTCGACCAGGCCCGGGAACAGCCAGCGGCCATGGGCATCGATGCGCCGGCGCGGCTCGAAGCCCTCCGGGATTTCGCCCAGCGCAAGGATCTCGCTGCCCTGGATACAGACCGGCGTGACCCCATCGAAGCCGCTGGCCGGGTCGATCACCCGCGCGTTCTCGATCAGGACACTCATGCGCTGCGCACCCCCATCACCATGGACATGACCGCCATGCGCACCGCGATCCCGAAGGTGACCTG
>PUOZ01000037.1 GCA_003553165.1 Thioalkalivibrio sp. | reverse complement strand
TCCGGGACCGGTTTTCCTGACCAGTACGTTCCTGCGGCCGGGAGCGCGCGATGTCAGAAACGGAGGCGGGAGGGAAGGCGGGTCATATCGTGGACGACTACGGGGATCCGCAGCGCGCCGATGTAATGCGTGAGCAGGAGTACAGCGGGGCTGAGGTGGACCTGAAAGACCAGAAAGTCGTGCAGCCATTCGGTGGCAGTGGACACGGAAACGACCGGTGGAGTGTGAGATGAAAACCCAGCATAAACGGCGGATCGCGACGCGACCAGAGCCGGAGACCTACGGTTCAGGGGGCGAGGACCCACGCAATGCGGGTAACTCGCCCGGTGCACCGATCGAGGCGTCTCCCGACGCCAAGGCCGTAGGGGAGAGAGACGGTCGGGGCGCGCACCGCGCGGGTCTTTCACGTGAGCGGGTGGTGATCAAGCCCATGACCAGGCTGGAGAGGAACTGATGGCCGAATCCGGTCCAGCGGGAAAGCCTGGTTCACGCGCGACGACCGCCGCCCGGGTGACGGGGGCGGGCATTCTCCTGGTGGGGGTCGGTCTGGCGTTCATCGGCATGGGGCTGTTCATGTTCAACATGGGTCGCGACATGAGCACGATGACGAAGGCGGTGACGCAGATGGGCCTGGATGTATCGACGATGGCGGCGGATATGACCTTCATGGCGGGGCGCATGGAGGTGATGGCGGAGAGCATGGTCGAGGGTCAGGCGGGGATGTCCTCGGATTTCGAGCGGGTGCGCATCGGGATGGAGATGATGGGTGACGATGTGCGCAGCATGAGCGAGAACATGAACGATCTGGCGCTGAACATCCGCGGGATGGCGCGCAACATGGGCACGATGAACGACTCGATGTCGCAGATGAACCAGTCGATGGCGGCGATGACGGGCACGATGGGCCGGATGTCGGTCGACATCAACCGGTTCACGCGACCGGAGAGCCTGATGCCGATGTCGCCGTTCCGCTAGGGAGATACGAAGAGTTTCAGCGAGCGGGGACCTTTTTTGGAATCCGGCCTGAGCAGATAAGTCTGGCCATAGTGCCGGACGCGTTTTGATACCAACGGAGGAGTAGATGATGAAAGCCGTAAATTTGTTTCTCGCCGCGATCGCGGTGTCCGTCACGGCCCTGGCCGGGGTGTCCCAGGCGGTTGCGGACGTGGAACGCGCCGCGATGGTCACCACGCACTGTTTCGCGTGCCACAGCATCGACGGTACGGGCAATATGCCGAACCTGGTCGGGTATCCGCCAGACATCCTGGTGATGCAGATGCGCATGTTCAAGGACGGCTCACGGCCGGCCACGATCATGAACCGTATCGCGTTGGGTTACACGGATGAGGATTTCGTCCAGATGGGCGAATACTTCGGGACCATCAAATAGGCGCAAGGGAGCAGAACGAGATGACACATTTTACCCGTCGTAGGTTTCTGAAGGCCGCCGGCATCGGCGGTGCCTCGGCAGTCGTGGGGTTCGGTGCTGCATCCAGCGTCGCCAAGGCCTCGAAGAACGCCCACGTGATTGTGATTGGCGGGGGCTCGGGCGGTGCAACCGCAGCCAAGTATCTGAAGCGGTTCTCCCCGGACCTGAACGTGACGCTGATCGAGCCCCACGCCACCTACCACACCTGCTACGGCAGCAACTGGGTGGTCGGCGGTCATGCCCAAATGGACGACATCGCGCAGACCTATGATGCGCTGCAGAGCCGCCATGGCGTGAAGGTGGTGCAGGACACCGTGACCGGCATTGACCCGGATGCGCGCACCGTGAAGACCGCCGGTGGCGAGACCATGAAGTACGATCGCCTGGTGGTATCCCCGGGCATCGACTTCCGCTATGACAACATCGAGGGCATCACCGAGGCGGACTCCGAGAGCGTTCCGCACGCCTGGAAGGCGGGCGAGCAGACGATGATCCTGCGTCGTCAGCTGGAAGCGATGCCGGACGGCGGCGTGTTCGTGATGGTGGTACCCGGTAACCCGTTCCGTTGTCCGCCGGGGCCATACGAGCGCGCGGCGATGGTCGCGCATTACTTCCAGAAGGAGAAGCCGAAGTCGAAGATCATCATCCTCGACAACAAGGAGAACTTCTCGAAGCAGGGCCTGTTCATGTCCGGCTGGAAGGAGCACTACGGCGACATGATCGAGTGGGTTCCGAGCTCCCGCGGTGGAATGGTCGAGGAAGTGGACGTTGCGAACCTGACCGCGATCTCCGACGCTGGCTTCAACGAGTTCAAGGCGGACGTACTCAACTACGTACCGGCCCAGCAGGCCGGGAAGGTCGCACAGGACGCCGGTCTTGCGGTCGGCCACTGGTGCCCGGTCAACCAGATGACCTTCGAGTCGAGGGTCCACCGCGGCATCTACGTGATCGGAGATGCCTCGATCGCCGGTGCGATGCCGAAATCGGGCCATTCCGCGAATGGGCAGGGCAAGGTCGCTGCGGCCGCGGTTGTCCGGGATCTGGCGGGCCTGGAGCCGAAGTCAGCCCCGACGGCGAACACCTGCTACAGCCTGATCACGCCCGACCACGCGATCAGCGTTGCCGGCATCTACGTGTTCGAGCCCGGTGAAAGGGAGTGGGAGGATGGACAGATGGTCCTGGTGCCCGGATCGGGGGGGGTGAGCCCGGCAGACGCCCCGGCCACCACCCGTCAGCTCGAGTCCATCTACACCAAGGGCTGGTACGACGGCATCACCGCCGACATCTGGGGCTGATCTCCCATCCTGACTCCTACTCACGTTTCGGCGCCCTTCGGGGCGCCGCCTCTTCCCCGGGGTCAGATCAAGCCAACTCACCAAAAGCTCAAGAACCACAGACGGTCAGGCCTTTCCTTATAGCGTGCAGTCCAGCCTCTGGCCGATCCATTCCCCGGCCAGGGCTCGTACACCCGATACCCAATCGGCAATAGGACTCGTCTCCCATAAGTGCAGCGCTGCTGCGGCGCAGATCCCTGCTCTGGGCTGAAGGTGATCCCTGGTATAGGTGACCGCTGTCAATCAAGCTGCGGTCGTTGCTCGCTGCAGTGCGGCTGACCGGTTTGGGCCGATACCGCCCGTTGGCATCCGAGATTCCTGACGTTTCCGAAACCTGAGAAACCCCTTGGCGGCAGCCAGTCTGGGACCATCACATACCTTTGCGGCCCGGCTTTTCCACTACCCGACTGAGCAGCCTATCCATTAAACGCCCAAGTCGACCGGAGGAGCGCAGCGTCTGACGCAGTTCAGCGACCTCCGCAGCACGGTCCGGTGCATCGGGGACCCGGTCCGTCAAGGAAACCACGATGCGTTGCGACAGCCAGAGGCCGAGATGACGCGGTTCGGTGGGATCGTTCAACGTCTGGGACAGAGTGAACCGCGCCTCCTTTCGCGCGGTTTCAGGCTTCCCCGCCGAACGTCCGCGACGTCGCTTTGCGGAGAATTGCTGGCCAATGGCCTCCAGCGCGTACCAGCGATCGCCGTCGGTGTCCGTTCGCTCGGTCAACTCCAGCGCCGTAGCCTCACCCAGAACCGCGGTCACTCGGCTGCCGAAGCGACGCTGAAGAACCAGTTTCCCGGCCTCGAGCCGCCATTCCTTCCGGCCCTTGTGCAACCCGATCGCCTTCCATACGAGCCAGGCCGCAGCCACGCACAACATCGCCGCAACCGCCAGCAGATCCGGATTGCGCAGTGCCTCGCGCAACACCAGCCAGGCCACGAGGGAAACCACGGCGGCCACGCCGGACAGCAGCAGCGCCTGTGTGTGTCGGGTCTTCAGATCCCGAACCAGGGCCCGTTGATCGCGTGGAATCACGATCTCCTGCCACCCGGCGGGTGGCACGCTGGGGATGGCGGGCATATCGTCTTCCCGCAGTTGCAGAGCCGCTCTCAGAAAACTTTCCGCTGCCTGTAATTCCTCGGGCCGACCCAGGTCCGTGAGGTCGACCATCCCATTCACCGTTTCCGCCGTCAGCACAGCCCGATAGGGCGTAACGTAGATCCGCCGAATGTCAGCGCGGGCGAGGCGCCGCGTGGTGGTCCAGGGACCCAATTGACGGGTCAGCTCGAGCCGATCGGGCAATACTTGTATCCGATGTTTCGCCCAGACCAGACGCAGCCACTCCTCCATGGCCATCACGCCACCGAGTGTCCAAAGGCTCAGCCAGACGACGAGGAAGGTGCCGACCGCCAGTGCGACGCCCCATCCCAGCGGCTCCCCTTGCCCCATCGCGGGGCTTCCAGTCCACAGCGCCCAGATGCCATGCCCGAGCAGGAACAAAGCAAAAGCCTCACCAATCGCCCAAGCCACCAGCCAAATGGAAAGAAAGGCCACCTGCACGAAGCGACCGGCTCCGCGCGGGCGGAACAAAAGCTCTCTGCCCTCCATGCCCATCGACACCACGACGCCCCCCGGCCCGTCCTCAGCGCAGCCGCTTGCGTTTAAATTCCAGCATCACTTCGGCCGGGCGCTGGATGCGGTTCAGGGGCGCTGGTATCTACCTCTAGACCATCAACGCCTGCGCAGCGACCGTACGTCCGGTACCCTGACACCCTCTTCGAACTCATGCAGAAGCCGGCTCATCTCCTCGCTGCTGAGAAAGCCGACATGGCGGTACCAGGTCCGACCATCCGGACCGATCAGCAAGTGCTGCGGAATCACTCGCGTGCTCTCCTCGGCGAGCACCCGGCTTGCGGGTAAGCGGTGTGAGCCAGCCCAGGCACGGGCGTCGTGCTCGGTGGCACCGACGAACGGTTCGATTCCGCTGGTGAGCACCGTGTAGACCTTCACTCTCGGCGCTGTCGACGTCGCGAAGGCTCGAATCTGCGGCGCTTGCCGCCCGCTGATACTGCACCACGCGGCCGCATAGGTCACCCAGATCCAGTCGTACCGATCCACGTCGGCACAGACATCGACCACACCGCCCGCGCCGCTGGGCCGGCCAGCCCCACCCTCAGTGCTGGTGCAGCCGCCTGCGATATCCCAGTCCGTGTAGAACTCGCCGCTGCTGTCTCGGCTGCCGCAACCCGAGAACCCCAACACGAAAACAGCCACCCACATGGCCAGCACCGCCGACCGGACACCGCCAAGTGCCTGTATCATTCCTATTTCACCCTTGCTTCACCCGTGCGATCAAGATCACGACCCCTGCCAGCGTACCCTGCATGCCCAATGCAGCGGCGAGGCCTATGGTCAGGTGCATGGGCACAACCCGCAAGAAGGGCAGGAACATCATGGTGCCGATGTTCGGGAAGCCCTCGCGGTCGGCGGCGATGTGCCGCCGGTAGGAGCTGCGGTGATTCCATGCGAAACGCGCTGTCATGACGCCGAATACCAGCCAGTCCGTGACCCGCAGGCTGCCCGCCTCGGACTTCAGGGCGATCAGGTAGGCGAAGTGGAAGGCACCGAAGTGGGAGAGCCAACGCCCCGGGCGCCAGCCCTGATTCCCGCGACCTCTTGGTCCGAAACCCTACGGAGTCTACCCCCTAGGCCAGCCGTGTCGCAGCATCTGTGAAGCAACCCGTCAGCAGCAAGACGGACAGCAACGGCAGCACAAGCCGGAGATCGGACATCGGACACCCCCGGGGCCGGAGCCTCGAATCGACGGAACACTATCACATGGCCCACTACCAGCAGGTAACGCGCAGTACACATCGACACGATCAAAGTTTGGGCGCTTCCTGGCCTGGGCCTTCTCCCCCCAGCGGGCGGAAGCAGAACCGGTGCTGTCCGAAGCTGCGGCGCTCAACCGCCGATACGGGCCAAGAATACGACTGCACCGAGGATGGCGACGAGGCCGCCGCCCAGGAACAGAAACTGATTCGCGCCATACTTGCGGCGGCGATGCCGCAGCGCATCCTCGTGGCTTGCGAGATCGTTTGGGTGCACCATCTGGAACGATTGCCTTAGCCAGGAGCACCGTTCGACCGCCGCACGGGACCCGAACTGCCGACGACGGATTACACTGGTCTAGACGACCGCCTGCCGGCCACGCCAGAGAGCCAGAGCGAGCCATGTCCCTGATACTGTCCCCGATCGAGCAGGAACCCATACCAAACGGTGGCACCCGGATCTGGCGACGCACGCCACCGATCGCACAGGCCTTCGGCTGGGCACTGGATGCAGTCGCGATGGTGCTGGCCTTGGCCTCCTTACTGATCGGCCCACCCGGGGACAGCCCGCTACTACTTTCCCTGGCCGCCTCGGCTCTGATCGGCGTCGTCGGCGAGTTCACTCGGACCGGCGTGACGGAGCTGCGCATCGAATCTGGATCGCGGCGGGTCATCGCCCGGACCCAAACCCGCTTCGGGACCATTCCCATGACCGAATACCTGGCTGCTTTGGCCCCGGGTGCCCGGGTTTCGGTCGACACCCAATCGATCAACCGGCACCTCTGGTACATGGTCCGCTATCGCGCACCCGGCCAGAAGCGCTCCATCGTCGCCTTCAGTCACCCGGAACAACAAGGTGCC
>PUOZ01000165.1 GCA_003553165.1 Thioalkalivibrio sp. | reverse complement strand
TCGGCCGGATCGAATCCGGGCTGACGGTCGGCACGACTTCGGCCATTCGCTTCTCGATCACCTCGGTGGCGATCGCCGGGGACATGGCCATCACGGCCAGCAGGGAAATCAGGGTATTTCGCATCATCAGCATGCAACCGTCTCGTCAAGTGAAAAAAACCGGGGGAGTGTAACACCGGGCTGGAGTGTGGGACTGCGCGCGGACCCAAGAGTTGCGTCAACCCCTTGGGTGATGCCGCGCGTGGAGGGCCTGCAGGCGCGCGCGCGCCACATGCGTATAAATCTGCGTGGTCGACAGGCTGCTGTGCCCCAGCAGCATCTGGACCACGCGCAGATCCGCCCCGTGATCGAGCAGGTGGGTGGCAAAGGCATGGCGCAGGGTATGCGGCGACAGGGCCACGGCGACACCGGCCGCGGCGGCGTACTGCTTGATACGGTACCAGAAGGCCTGGCGGGTCATGCCCGCCCCCCGGCGGGTCACGAACACGGCCTCGGCCGGCGGATGCCCCTGCATCAGCGCCGGCCGCGCCTCGTCCAGGTATTGCCGCAGCCAGTCCCCGGCCTCCTCCCCCAGCGGAACCAGCCGTTCGCGCGAGCCCTTGCCGGTCACCCGCAGCACACCCTGCCGGGGATTCACCTGCGATTGCTCCAGGGCGACCAGCTCGGATACCCGCAATCCGGTTGCATACAGCAGCTCGAGCATGGCCCTGTCGCGAAGACCGATGGGCGTCCCGGTCTCGGGAGCCGCGAGCAGCGCTTCAACCTGGGGCTCCGAGAGGCTGTCCGGCAGGGGTCTGCCAATGCTTGGCGCATCGATACGGGCGGTCGGATCGTCCCGGCGCAGCCCCGCGGCGACCAGGAAGCGATAAAAGCGCCGCTGGCTGGACAGCCAGCGGGCAACCGACTTGGGACGCGATCCAGACTGCATCCGCGCCCCGAGGAAGGCCAGCAGGTCGGCGCGACTTGCCTCGGCCAGCGCCGACCCGCGATCCGCGAGCCAGCCCGACAGGGCCGTCAGGTCACGCCGGTAGGCGTCCAGCGTAAGCCTGGCCAGTCCGTCGACCGCCCAGAGTTCGTCGAGAAAACGGTCGAGCAAGGGATCCGGGTGCGGTGCTCCGGCACCCCGCTCCACCGCGGCGACCTCAGTCGCCCTTCGCACCAGCCGCAGTGCCGTGGGCACCGAATTTGCCAGCAATGGCGTCGAAGACCTTGGTCAGTTCCAGCGGCAGCGGGAAGAAGATGGTATTGGCCTGGCTGCTGTTGGACATGTCGGCCATGGTCTGCAGGTAACGCAACTGCAGCGCCGCCGGATTCTTGCTGATGATCTCCGCCGCCTGCGACAGCTTCTCCGCTGCCTGCAGTTCGCCCTCGGCGTGAATGACCTTCGCGCGCCGCTCGCGCTCGGCCTCGGCCTGACGGGCGATGGCGCGGATCATCGACTCGTTCAGGTCAACGTGCTTGATCTCGACGTTGGTGACCTTGATACCCCAGGAATCGGTCTGGGAGTCGAGGATCTCCTGGATGTCGGCATTCAGCTTGTCGCGTTCGGAGAGCATTTCATCCAGGTCGTGCTTGCCGAGCACCGAACGCAGCGTGGTCTGTGCCAGCTGGCTCGTCGCGGAGAAGTAGTCCTCGACCTGGATCACGGACTTCGCCGAATCGACCACGCGGAAATACAGCACCGCGTTCACGCGCACGGTCACGTTGTCCTGAGAAATCACGTCCTGGCTGGGCACGTCGAGCGTGATGATGCGCAGGTCCACCTTCACCATCTGCTGGATGCCGGGGATGATGATGATCAGACCAGGGCCCTTCACGGCCTGGAAACGCCCCAGGAAGAAGACCACGCCGCGTTCGTATTCACGCAGCACCTTGATGGACATCGCGATCAGCGCGACGACCACCACCAACGGGAAAAGATAGGCTCCGGTCATTACGACTTCTCCTTCACTTGGGTTGTCTGAAACCGTTCGCTGCAGCGAACGGTTGGGATGAGAGCATTCAGGAACGCGTTGCGACCGCGCCAGCGTCGTCCGACACCGGTTCGACCCTGAGTCGCAGCCCCTCGAGGCCAACGACTCGGACCTTCTGCCCTTCCTCCACCGGTTCCGTGGTCTCGGCCGTCCACAGCTCGCTGTGCACGTACACGCGTCCGCTGCGCTCGAAGTCCTCGCGCGCCTCGCCGATCATGCCGATCATTTCGTCTCGTCCGATCGTCGGCTTGACCTTGCGCAGACGAATCAGACGCCCGAGCACCCAGATCGAGAAGACGCCCACGACGAGGGCGGTACCAAAAACCAGTGGAAGCGAGATGTTCAAGTCCGGATCGTCCCAGAGAATGATGGAGCCGGTGATGAAGGAGATCATGCCACCGATGCCCAGTACCCCGAAACTCGGGAGGAAGGCCTCGGCGACCATGAAGATCAGCCCCAGAAGGATCAGCGCCAGGCCGGCATAGTTCACCGGCATCACCTGCAGCGCGTAGAAGGCCAGCACCAGCGAGATCGCCCCGATGACTCCAGGATAGATCGCCCCGGGGTTGGAGAGTTCGAAAATGATGCCGTAGATCCCGATCAGCATCAGAATATACGCGATGTTCGGGCTGGTGATCACCGCCAGCAGGTTGGTGCGCCAATCGGGATCGACCCGGATCACCTCGATGTTGGCGGTGTCCAGGACCTTCTCGCCCCAGGCCATGCGCACGCTGTGGCCGTCGAGCTGCTCAAGCAGATCCTCGAGGTTCTCGGCCACGAACTCGATGACATTGAGCTCCAGGGCCTCGCGGGCACCGATGTTGGAGCCTTCGCGCACCGCTTCCTCGGCCCAGTCGGCATTGCGGCCGAAGCGCTCGGCAAGTCCGCGGATGTACGAGACCGCATCCTCCAGGACCTTGCGCTCCATCGCGGTCTCGCCACGACGAGCCTCGTCCTTCTTCTCTTCCGCTGCCGGAGCTTCAGCCGCCGCGTCGTCGTCAGCGTTCGCGTCCTCGGCCGACTCGTCCTCCTCCGCATCGCGGCCGTTCCGGTCGTCGCCACGGGACGGCCGGCTATCGCCGTCGTCCAGACCGGGGAAGCCGCCGCCCATCTGCACCGGTGTCGCCGAGCCGATGTTGGTCGAGGGCGTCATCGCCGCGACGTGCGAGCCATACAGCATGTAGGTACCGGCGCTCGCGGCGCGCCCTCCTGCCGGGTGGACATAGGTCGCCACCGGAACCTCCGAGGCCAGTATCGCCTTCACGATGTCCCGCATCGACGAATCGAGGCCGCCCGGGGTATCGAGCTTCAGCACCACGAGTTCCGCCTCATCGCGTCCGGCCCGTTCGATGCCGCGGATGATGTAATCGCCCGTGGCCGGGCCGATCGCATCGGACACGGTCAGCAACAGGGCCTGCTTGCGGTCTTCGTCGCCGGATGCGGCGAGCAGCCAGCCGGCCGCGACCAGCAGCAGGGAGGCCCAGAGGATCAAGCGGAACCGGGATTTCATCGAATGCGCGCGCATGGTCCTATCCTAACCGTTTCAGGTCTTGCAGTGATGACACCGACGAAGAAGTAACCGCCCATCGGCGTTGCGGCAAGGGGCAAGCCGCCGGGCGGCAGGTGCAGGCTGTCTGTCCTTCCCCCATGTTCCCGCAAAAAGAAACCTTCGCCGTCAGCCCTGCGGTACTCCAGTGGACAACGGGCAGCGATGGTGGTTTCCCCATCGCGCGCAGGTGCCATCCCGTTGTGGCTCCGGTATCCTCGAGCCACGGCCACCCGGGACGTCCCGGGCGCGGAACGCGGACATCGACAAGAGTGCCAGCATGAACTCCCAAACCATCCCCCTGCTCGGCTTCGCCGCCTGGAGCGGCGCCGGAAAGACCACACTGCTGACCCGCCTGCTGCCCGTTCTGCGTGCCAGTGGTCTGCAGGTCGCATTGATCAAGCACGCACACCACGACTTCGATGTCGACCAGCCGGGCAAGGACAGCTACGAGCTGCGCAAGGCGGGCGCGGGACAGGTCCTGGTGGCGTCCAGCCGACGCCTTGCGCTGATGGTCGAAAATCCCGAGGGCCAGGAGGTCAAACCCGTGCTTGCCGATCTGGTCCGGAAGCTCGACCCGCGCCGCACGGACCTGATCCTGGTGGAAGGATTCAAGCGTGAGCCGATCCCGAAGATCGAGATCCACCGGCCGGGGCTGGGCAAGCCGCTGCTCTGTGTCGACGATCCGCACATCATCGCCGTAGCCACCGACCGTCCGGAATCCGTGCCAGAGGGTACACGGGTATTGCCGCTGGACGAGGTCCGCGTGCTCGCCGCATTCATCGGCGAGCACTTCGGCCTGCCTGGCCTGTCCGCGGACGCCTGACCTTGAGACACGACGACGCCTGGATGGACGAGACCGACCCCAACACGCTCACGGTGGAGCAGGCACTGGCCCGCGTGCTTGCGGCCTGCGCCCCGGTCGCGGGGAGCGAGACCCTGGCGATCACCGATGCCCTGGACCGGGTATTGGCCGCGCCGGTGACCGCGCGGATCGATGTCCCCTCGTCACGCAACTCGGCCATGGACGGCTATGCGCTGGCCGCCGGCGACGCCCATGTCGGAGCGCGACTGCGGGTCGCCGGCTTGTCCGCTGCCGGCCACCCCTGGGATGGGCAGATCGGTCCCGGCGAGTGCATTCGGATCCTCACCGGCGCGGTGGTGCCCGAGAGCGCCGACACCGTCATCATGCAGGAGCAGGTCCGCGCCGAGGCGGGCTTCGTCACGCTGGCAACGGAGCCCAGGCCCGGCGCCCACATCCGCAATCCGGGCGAGGACACCCGGGCCGGCACCGTGATCCTGAACGGAGGTCGCCGCCTCACCGCGGCCGACATCGGACTGCTGGCATCGCAGGGCATCGGCGAAGTCACCTTGGTGCGCCGTCCGAAAGTCGCCTTTTTCACCACGGGCGACGAACTGGTGCCGATCGACCAGCCACTGGGCCCCGGCCAGGTCCATGACAGCAACCGCTATACATTGCGCGCCCTGCTCAGCCGTTACCCGGTGGAATTCATCGACCTCGGGGTGGTCGCCGACACCGAGAGTGCCGTACGTACGGCGCTGACACACGCGGGGGAGACCGCCGACCTGATGCTGACCACCGGCGGCGTTTCCGTCGGCGATGCCGACTTCGTCTCCCGCCTGCTCCAGAGCGAGGGCAAGACGGACTTCTGGAAGGTCGCGATGAAACCCGGACGCCCATTGGCCTTTGGGCGGTTTGGCCAGGCCGTGTTCCTGGGCCTGCCGGGCAACCCCGTATCGGTGATGGCGACCTTCTCGCTGTTCGTCCGCCCGGCTCTGCTGCGTCTCTGCGGGACCGACCCGGAGCGTCCCTGGACCCTGCGGGCGTACCTGCTCGATGATCTGCGCAAGAATCCCGGGCGGGCGGATTTCCAGCGCGGCATCCTGGAACAACGGGACGGGGAATGGACGGTGCGGTCCACCGGCGGCCAGGGCTCGCACCAGTTGCGCTCGATGAGCGTCGCCAACGCCTACATCGTGCTCCCGCGCGAGAGTAACGGGGCCGCCGCGGGCGATACGGTCGAGGTCATTCCCTTCCAGTCGGTCTTCTGAACGTGCCGGGGACCGTCTCCGTTCCTGGCCCGGTCGGGCTCCCGAGGCGCCTGGCCGCGATGATCTATGACGGCCTGCTGCTGCTCGCCATCTGGATGGTTCTGGGCCTCGTCTTCGTGCTGGTCGGCGAACTCACCGGACACACGCTGACTCCACTGCAATTCGTGGTCAACCTGCTGGCTGCCTGGTTCTTCCTGGCCTGGTTCTGGACCCGCACCGGTCAGACGCTGGGCATGCAGGCCTGGAACATCCAGTTGCGTGACGAGACCGGCGGCCCGGTCAACCCGAAGCAGGCGACCCTGCGCTACCTGGTTGCGCTGGCGCAATGGCTGGCAATCCTGCTGGGGATCTACCTGGCACGTGAGCACGGTACGCTGGTAACGGCTGGCGCCACCGCCCTGCTGCTGGCCGGACTCGGCCTCAGCCAGGCACATCCCCGCCGCGCGATGCTGCACGACTGGCTGTCGGGAACCGAGCTGGTGCGGGTCACGCATCAGGCAGGCCCCCATACAGGCCCCTGACCCGTCGCTCCGGCTACCACTGGATCCGCATGGCCCACACGCCATGGGCAGCGGCCGTTTGCGCTGCGGCCCCGGGTTGCCGATCATGGTGCACCATCCACCCGCCCCGCGCTCCCGTCGCGCTGGCAACCGTATCCGTAAAGGGCCGCATGTACGAACAGGTCTCTCACTCGCTGCTGAACGAAATCCTCGACGAGCTGAAGCCGGAGATCCGACGTCAGGATCTGCGCCATTTCTATACTCGTCTGGGCGCGAACTTCTACGCGATCCACTCGCTCTTCCACTCGCTGTATGGGGCGCGCGAGGACTTCAAGGAAAAGAGCATCAAGCTGGTCGAGGTCATGGCGGCGCGCTATATCGAGCGCTCCGCCG
>PUOZ01000156.1 GCA_003553165.1 Thioalkalivibrio sp. | reverse complement strand
GCGCGGCAAAGCAGCCGCCCTCCTCCCAGCGCTGCTGGACGGCGGTCTCGATCGCGGCGGGATCGTAGCTTTCCTGCATGGGGGACGAATCCTGGGTCGGGTAAAGGCGTGAGAATACCAGCCGTGGACCGCCCCGACCACGCTGGAGACGCCTGGTGCGATACCAGTGGGCCGCTTCACTCGCCCCGCTGTCTTCGCTCGGTGACCACCTCGCCCGCGATGCCCCAGTTGTCAGTGGCGACCTCGTCGATCACCACCACCGTGGTCGCGGGGTTCTTGCCGAGGACACGGCGCAGCAACTCCGTCGCACCCGCGATCAGTTCCGCCTTCTGTTCCCTGGTGACCCCTTCGTCAGTGATCCGGATGTTGACATACGGCATGTGACCCACCCTCCCGACTGTCACCGGACCCGAACCCCGATCCGGTGGTGAACATCAAGCCCCGGCCCCTGACAGGTTCAGGATTCCGCGCCCGCACCGATCATCCGGTTGAACTCGCTGGCATCAAAGATCACCTCGAGGCGGATGATCCTGCCGTCCCGCACCTGCGCCAGCTGCACGACACGCTGCGTCTGGTAGCCGGTCATGTTCACGGTCACATCCAGCACGTGACAGACGACACCGTCCTCGGCGAAGCGGTGGGCAACGCCGACGTTGTGAAGAATCGCCGCGGCGCCCCCCATGTTCTCGGTGAACTCGTCCGCGCTGTGATAATTCGCGATCGGACTGATGTACTCGAAGTCCGCGTCCGCCAGATAGCTGCGGGCACCGGCGGTATCGCGCGCCGCCATGGCGCCCAGGTAGCCATCGACGACGGCGAGCGGTTCCCTGGGGGTCACGTTCACGGCAGCTCTCCAGGAATTCATCACCCTGATTATAGAGGGCACTGGATCGCTGTGAAGCCAAGGCAGGGTGGCCGGGGCGCCCGGGCCCATCAGGGCATGGTCGAGCCCCTCGGCTACGCCGCGACGTGCTAAGTTAAGCAGAGGACGTGGTCGAGGAGACGAGGAAATGAGCGAGAACGGGAGCCCGCAGGAAGACCGGCTGGAGAAGGCCTACAGCGAGATGCTGAAGCTGGTGGCGGAAGAACTCGAGGCCCTTTCGGATCGCAGCAGCGTCGCGCTGAACGAGATGCTGGAGAATGCCCGGAAGAAGGTCGAGGCGGCGGAGCATCTGAGCACGGAGGAGACCGAGCAGGTGATGGAATACGTACGCCGGGACCTCCACGACCTGGGCGCCTTTCTGGAATCGAGCAGTTCCGATTGGCGCGACTGGCTTCGTATCGACCTCGCGCTGATCGAGGCGGGAATACTGAACGCCCTGGGTTCGGTGGCCGACCGCACCAAGCTGGAGCTGGCGGCCCTGGCGGCCAGGGCCTACCGGGTCGGCGAATGGCATACCGGAGAGATCACCGGGCCCGGCGAACTGACCTGCCTGGAGTGCGGCGGCACCACGCACATGTCCCGGGTCGGGCGCATCCCGCCCTGCCCCCATTGCCGTCACACGCGCTTTCACCGGGGCGGACCGGCACCGGAAGGTTCGGAGTAATCAGGCCCTGCGCAGGGAGCGGAGCGCGGGCAGCAACAGCAGCAGCGCCAGCAGCACGGCCGGCCAGGGGCCGAAACGGGCAGCGGGGGTATGGCCCTGCTGCGGCCGGATCTCCCCGCGCAGGACCTCGCTGGTGAACAGGCCGGCCCGGGCGGTCACCCGGCCCTCGGCGTCGATCAGGGCCGAGATGCCCGTGTTGGTCGAGCGGATCATCGGCCGGCCCATCTCCAGCGCGCGTACCCGCGCGATCTGCAGGTGCTGGTGCGGCGCCAGGGTTCTGCCAAACCAGGCATCGTTGCTCACGTTCAGCAGGAAGCCCGCCTCCGGCAGGGCCGTGCGGATACGCCGGGCATAGGCCGCCTCGTAACAGATCGAAAGACCTGCCACCTGCCCGGCCATCTCGACCCGTCCGCTCCCGGTACCTGGGCTCAGGTCGGACATGGGGATGTCCAGCAACCGGTCCAGCCAGGCAAGGCGATCCCGCAGCGGCAGATACTCGCCGAAGGGCACCAGCTGACGCTTGTCGTAGGTGGCCGCGCTGGGAATATGGCGAATGCTGTTGTACATGGACCCGTCGGCCGGATCGTAATCGAAGATGCCGATCACCAGCTCGGTGCCGGCCTCCTCCATCGTCCCCGAGAACCGCTCCAGCTCGGAGTGGACCTCGAAGTAGAAGGCGGGGATGGCCGTCTCCGGCCACACCAGCAGATCGACGCCCGCGGCCTCCTCGCTCATCCCGGTATACCGCGACATCGCGAGCCGCACCCCGTCTTCCGCCCACTTGCGGGCCTGCTCGATATTGCCCTGTACGATACCGACGCTGAGACCTGGGCCGGCCGGCTCCACCCAGCGCCACGGCAAAACAGCCGCGGATGCGGCCAGCAGCGCTGCCAGCAGCAGCGCCCCCGCGCTGAAGCGGCGGGCGGCGACCAGCACCAGCACGGCCGCAAGCAACCCGACCAGCAATGCACCCCCGGCCTCTCCGACGACCGGAAGCCAGCCGCGCGCGGGACTGTCCAGCAGTACGTGCCCCACCAGCAGCCAGGGGAAACCCGAAAACAACCAGCCGCGCAACAACTCGAGGATCACGAATCCGGCCACGAGCGCCAGCAGCCAGGAAACCAGTGGCGCAGGACCGAAATACCGCGTCAGGATCCAGGCCAGCAGGGCGGGATACAGCGCCAGACCAAGAACGAACAGCAAGGTTACCAGCGACGCGACCAGCCAGGGCGCATCGCCGAAAATCAGCAGGCTGTTGAAGATCCAGGTGGCCCCGAAGCCGAAGAACGCGAGCCCGAAGGCGTAGCCGTGACGCAGGGCCGCGCCGGGGGGCGCACCCCGCAGGACGGCGAACCACAGCGCCAGCGCCAGCGGTGCCAGCAGATGGAGATCGAAGGGGGCGAAGGCGAGTACCAGCACTGCGCCGGCGAGCACGGACAGACCCGTGGCGGACCACCCCGTGAGGGGTCTGCCAGCGAGCCAAAGCAACGGGTCCGGCGCCCGGACCCGTTTCGACCCCTCGCCGCGGGGCCGGGTCATCGGTTGCGCCGGTCAGGAAGCCGAGGGATCACGTTGGACCGGTTCCTGGACCCGGCGCATCTCCACCAGATGCAGGCGGCGGTTATCGGCTCGGAGCACGCGGAATTGCATGCCGTCCAGCACGACGCTCTCGCCGCGGCGCGGCACATGCCCGAAGCGCGACAACAGCAGGCCACCGATCGTGTCGAAATCCTGCTCGCTGTACCCCGTCTGGAAATACGTGTTGAATTCCTCGATCGGAGTCAGGGCCTTGATGGTGTAGCGGCCGCCGGGGTGCTGCATGATCTGGGTCAGGTAGTCGTCGACGTCATGCTCGTCCTCGATTTCCCCGACGATCTGCTCCAGCACGTCCTCGATGGTGACCAGCCCCGCCACGCCCCCGTATTCATCCACCACGATGGCCATGTGATTACGGCTGAGCCGGAACTCCTTCAGCAGCACGTTCAGCCGCTTGCTCTCCGGCACGAACACAGCCGGCCGCAGGATTTCCTGCATGTCGAAAGCGTCTTCGTTGGCGCCCGGGAAGAACCGCAGCAGATCCTTGGCCAGCAGGATTCCCGCAACCTCGTCACGGCTGTCGACGATCACGGGGAGACGCGAATGCGCGGAGGACACCACCTCCGGCAGGATCTCCTCCAGGGTGGCATCCCGGCGCACGATGTCCATTTGCGCTCGGGGTACCATGATGTCGCGGACCTGCATCTCGGCAACGTTGAGCACGCCCTCGAGCATGGTCAGGGCCTCCGGGTCGATCAGTTCCCGGGCATGGGCGCCGCGCAGGAGTTCGACGAGCTGCATCCGGTCGCGCGGCTCGCTGGAGATGATGGCACCGAGGCGATCGAGCAGACCGCGCAGGGGGGCGGCCTCGGAACGGCTGGATTCAGGCATCGCTTGGAGGCCGGCACGGCATAGCGGCCAGCCAGGTCACTGGACAGCAAGCATCTCTCGCCGGGGCACAGAGGGCCGGGAACCCATGGCGCATGACCTGCGAATCCTGCTCCCATGGCCCTGCGGGAGATCCCGAACGGCCACGGTGGGTACCAGTCATGTTCAGGGTATCTCCTTGTAGGGGTTGGCATAGCCTAACCCGTCCAGTATTTCCTGCTCAATCGTCTCCATCGCCTCGGCCTCGGCCGCAGTCTGGTGATCCAGACCCTGCAGGTGCAGCATGCCATGCACGATCATGTGCGCGAAGTGCGCTGCCAGGGGCTTGTGCTGGTCCCTCGCCTCGCTGGCGAGAACAGGCGCGCACAGCACGATGTCGCCCAGAAACAACGGCTGTCCCACCCTGTTCGCCTCGGCTGGTGCGGGAAACGAAAGGACATTCGTTGCGCCCTGCCCGCCGCGGAAGGTCTCATTGAGATGCCTGCCCTCCTCCGCGTCGACGACGCGCAGCAGGACCTGAGCCACCCTCTTCCCCCGCCAGGCGGCCCGGGCCGCCTGATGCAGGGTGCGGGGGGCGGGCCAGCCTGCCCTGGGCAGCGCATACTGCACCTGCACCTCAAGCATCAGAACCCGAATCCCCCGGCTGTCCGTGAGCAGCATAGGCCTCGACGATGCGCTGCACCAGCGGATGGCGCACCACGTCCTCGGCCTGGAAGCGGGTGATGCTGACCCCGTCCACACCCTCCAGAATCCGCGCGGCATGGCGCAGACCCGACATCTGCCCCCGAGGCAGATCGACCTGCGTCACGTCGCCGTTGACCACCGCAGTTGAACCGAGTCCGATGCGGGTCAGGAACATCTTCATCTGCTCCACGGTCGTGTTCTGTGCCTCGTCCAGGATGATGAAGGCCTCGTTCAGCGTCCTCCCGCGCATGTAGGCCAGCGGCGCCACCTCGATGACCTGGCGTTCCATCAGGCGCGCCACGTGATCAAAGCCGAGCAGTTCGTACAGTGCGTCGTACATGGGCCGCAGATAGGGATCGATCTTCTGCGCCAGGTCGCCGGGCAGAAAGCCCAGTCGCTCGCCCGCCTCCACCGCCGGGCGCACCAGCACGAGGCGCCGGACCCGGTCCTGTTCCAGCGCCGCGACGGCCGCGGCGACCGCCAGATAGGTCTTGCCGGTGCCGGCTGGACCCACACCGAAGATCAGGTCGTGGCGGCCGATCGCGCTCAGGTACTGGATCTGCCGCGGGCCGCGCCCGCGGATCACGGCCCGGCGCAGACGCAGCACCGGCTCCCGCGGTTCCTCGCCGGGAAGGTCCGCAAGATGCGCGGCCTGCAGCGCGGTGTGGACCTGCTCGAGGGTCACCGGCTCGTCCTGCGCCATGCGGTGCAGTTCCTGAATCAGGGAGGCGGCGGCCGGCACCGTGGCCTCGGGTCCCGTGACGTTGAACCGCGCGCCCCGGTTGTGAACATGAACGCCGAGCCGCGACTCGATCAGGCGCAGGTGGGCATCCAGCGGGCCGGACAGGCGCGACAGGGTCTCCTGGTCGCCCGGATCCAGCGTGAAGTCAGCGCGGTTCTGAGGCATGGGCCGGGAAGGGCGCTCCGGCGGCAACTGGGCCGCTCTCCGCGAGGACTCCGCGCAGCGAATGCGGCTGGGCCTCCGTGATGTGCAGGTCGACCATGCTGCCGATCAGCTCGGCCGGACCTGCAAAATTGACCACCCGGTTGTTCGCCGTGCGCGCCGCGAGCTCGGTCGGCTCACGCCGGGACGGCCCCTCGACCAGCGCGCGCTGGACACCGCCGACCATGGCCTCGTTGCGGGCCCTGCCCTGTGCCTCGATCAGGGCCTGCAACTCCTGCAGGCGCAGCTTCTTCACCGCCATCGGGACGTCATCGGGCAGGCTCGCGGCGGGCGTTCCGGGCCGCGGACTGTAAATGAAGCTGAACGAGAAGTCGAAGCGAAGCTCCTCGATCAGGCGCATGGTCGCCGCATGGTCGTCATCGGTCTCGCCGGGAAAGCCGACGATGAAATCCGAGGACAGATCCAGGTCCGGGCGCAGGGCACGCAGGCGGCGTATCCTGGACTTGTATTCCAGAATCGTGTGTCCGCGCTTCATCTGCGCCAGGATCCGGTCCGAGCCGCTCTGCACCGGCAGATGCAGATGACTGACCAGCTTCGGCTGGTCGGCATAGGCCTGGATCAGCCGGTCGGAGAATTCCACCGGGTGGGAAGTCGTGAAACGGATGCGCTCGATCCCCTCCACCTCGGCGACGTAGTGGATCAGCAGCGCCAGATCGGCCGTGTCGCCATCGTGCATCGGGCCGCGGTAGGCGTTCACGTTCTGGCCCAGCAGATTGATCTCCTTCACGTCCTGTGCGGCCAGACCGGCGACTTCGGCGATCACGTCGTCGAACGGCCGGCTGATCTCCTCGCCGCGGGTATAGGGCACCACGCAGAAACTGCAGTACTTGCTGCAACCCTCCATCACCGAGACGAAGGCGCTCGCACCCTGGGCCCGCGGCTCCGGCAGGCGGTCGAACTTCTCGATCTCGGGGAAGCTGATGTCCACCAGCGGCGCGCGGTTGCCACG
>PUOZ01000342.1 GCA_003553165.1 Thioalkalivibrio sp. | reverse complement strand
GCACGGGTGCACAGCGGCTGCGCCCGGTGCTGCTGACCACGCTGACCACCATCCTCGGCCTGATGCCGATGGTCTTCGCGGTGACGGTCGACTTTGTCGGGCGCGACTTCAGCGTGGGGGCGCCGTCCACCCAGTACTGGGTGCAGCTGGCCACCGCGATCTCTGGCGGGCTGCTCGTCGCCACTCCGCTGACACTGCTGGTGACACCGGTGCTGCTGGTCTGGGGTAGCCGTGAGCCCGCCCGATCGACTTCGCAAACCCCGGACGGATCCCGGACGCCGGACACGGGTTCAGTGGAAATCGCCGGCTGAAAAACGTAGTCTCCTGCGCTGGCCGCGCGATCCTGCGTGTTCGAAGGTGCCGAACCACGCGGTGGTCGGCGAGCACGAACCCAGGGGCCGACTCAGGACAGCCGGCAGGATAGGGCAGGGCGGTTTCCCTGGGCTGGCCAGGAAAACAAGAATAATCACCACCATTGGAGGAGCGATGCGACCAGCGCATTTGCTGCAAGTACTGGATCGCGAATTCGCGAGCACCCGTGAGGGCCACCACACGCCGGTGATGCTGTGGGGGCCTCCCGGCGTCGGAAAGTCCCAGATGATCGCTGAAGTGGCTCAGCGCAACCGGGTGCCGCTGATCGACATCCGGCTATCGCAGATGGAGCCCTCCGACCTGCGCGGCATACCGTTCAAGAACGGCGACCTGGTCGAGTGGGCGGTACCCGCGATGCTGCCGGACGCCGACCGCCAGGGACCTGCGGGCGTGCTGTTCCTGGACGAAATCACCTCCGCGCCACCCAGTGTATCGGCTGCCGCCTACCAGTTGATCCTCGACCGCCGCCTCGGTGCCTATGAGGTTCCGCCGGGCTGGGCCATCTTTGCCGCCGGCAACCGCCAGGGCGATCGCGGCGTCACCTACACCATGCCAGCCCCGCTGGCCAACCGCTTTTCGCACTTCGAGGTCGATCTGAACGTCGATGACTGGGCCGCCTGGGCGTACGCGCGGGGCATCGACGATCGCATCGTCGCGTTCATCCGCTTCCGTCCGGACCTGCTGTTCGATTTCGACCCCGCGCACAACCCGGTGGCGTTCCCGTCCCCGCGGTCCTGGGAATTCGCGCATCGGGGCCTGCAGAAGTTCGAGGATTACCCGGAACTGCTGAGCGGCACCCTGCAGGCCTGTGTGGGCCAGGCGGCGGGGATCGAACTCAATGCCTTCATCGCTCACCTCGACCAGATGCCGGATCTGGACGCGATCGTCCGCGGGGAGCCAGTGGCGCCGCCGCGGGAGATCGACCTGCAGTACGCGGTGGCGGCGGCCCTGGTCGGTCGCGCGATCCGCGCACGCGGCACGCCGGATGCGCTGACGGTGCAGGGCCACATCCTGAACTACGCCGGAACCTTCCCGCAGCGCGAGATGGGCATCATGATGGTGACCGACATGCATCGGGCGCTCGGCGACGAACTGTTCGCGGTGCCTCAGTTCGCCGACTGGTCCGAACAGGTGGCCGACCTGATGCTCTACGAGGGCTGACGGGCGGGATGCGGCCGTGCTGAAACTCGACGTCGAGACCAAGCTGGCGGCCGCGCGGACCCGGCTGATCATCGACAAGCCCTTTCTCGGGGCACTGGTGTTGCGTCTCCCGCTGCAGCCGGCGCGGCCCGACTGGTGCAGGACGACGTCCACCGACGCTCGCAAGCTCTATTACAACGCCGAGTACATCGAGCATCTTTCACTGGCCGAGACCCAGTTTGTGCTCGCGCAGGAGGCGCTCCACTGCGCGCTGCTGCACTTCGCGCGCCGCGGACACCGGATCCGGCACCTGTGGGACCTGGCCTGCGACTTCGCGATCAACCCGATCCTGATCCATGACGGTCTGACCGCACCTCCCGGCGCCCTCTACAGCCACGAGTACGAGGGCATGACGGCGGAGGAGATCTACCCGCTGCTGCAGGACAACGAGAACGACTCCACTCGCGAGGAGAATCTCTACGACAAGCCGGAGGAGAAGGAGGGTGGCAAGGGTGATCAGCCCCCACCCCCGGAGCAGGAGCAGGACGAGGACAAGGGCAAGGCACCGCGCCCACAGACCGAGACCGACGAGGAGGCGCAGCCGCAGGACGGTGTCGACGAGAACCGCGAAGGCGCCCACGAACCCCCGCCGCTGAGCGCGCAGGAGCGCGAGACACTCGAGGTGCAGTGGAAACAGCGGCTGGCCGGCGCCGCGCAGCAGGCGATGCAGGCAGGCAAGCTCAGTGGCGATCTCGCCCGGCTCGTGGACTACGTGCTGGAGCCCAAGCTGCCCTGGCGCATGCTGCTCGCGCATCACATGACCGCACAGGCTCGTGACGACTACAGCTACACGCGGCCCTCGTCACGGCGCGGCGAACCGGCGATCCTGCCCAGCCTGCGCAGCCATCAGCTGGACGTGGTGATCGCCCTGGACACCAGTGGTTCCATAACGACCGAGGAGATGCTCGAGTTCGTCTCGGAGATCGACTCGATCAAGGGCCAGATCCGCGCGCGGGTCGTGCTCCACGCCTGCGACGACTCGCTGAGCCCGGACGGTCCCTGGACCTTCGAGGCCTGGGAGCCGCTGGTGATGCCGGCGTCCTTCAAGGGTGGCGGCGGGACCGACTTCAGGCCCGTGTTCGAGTGGGGCAGCACCCTGGACCGCGACCCGGACCTGCTGGTCTATTTCACCGACGCAGAGGGCCGGTTCCCCGCGGAGCCGCCGTATTATCCGGTGATCTGGCTGGTCAAGGGCAAGGCGAAGGTCCCGTGGGGCCAGCGCATCCAGCTGAACTGATCCCGATGCTCACCCCCGAGGACAGTCTGCGTCTGAACGTGCTGCTGAAGCAGGATCTGCAGGCGCTGCGCATCGATGAAGGCAAGATGACGGTGCACGCGTTGACCGGCCGTGGCGAGGCGCGCATCCAGCTGAACCCGAACTGCGCCGACGAGAAATATCTGCGTCAGGTCCGCGAAGTGATCTCCAGTGCGGTGCTGGGTGTGCCCCATGGCTATCCGGCCTACCTGAGGCGCTGGACCCGGCGCGTCGGTCACGGGCGCGACGAGAGCCTCGCGGGGCTGCTGAAGCTCGGCGAACCCGAGGCGCTGGCAGCGGTGGTCCACGCCAGCGGGCTCACCGATGAGCTTGCGAACCGGGCGTGGTGGCTGCTGCAATCCTCGGAACACGCTCGGGCGATGCTGCGTCGGGAAGCGGTGGCTAGCGGCAGCATGGGCCGGGTGCTCGCGGACTTCCTCGTGGAATTCCTGGCCTACGAGGAAGATCCGGCGCACATGGTCGAATCCGTGCGACTGGTCCTGCAACCGGGGCTGATCGACGAACCCGTGCGCCTGGAACTCTGGAAGAAGGGGCAGCGCAGGACCGCCTACCGGGTCGGTTTCCTGAAAACTGCGCCGGACACCCTTCCGGAGCCGACTAACGCCCACCCCAGGTTTGCGGAACTCGCACCGATGCTGGACACCGCGGCAGGGCAGGGCAACCGGTTCGCGGGCCAGCTGCGGCGCGTGCTGGATGCCCCCGGCCAGGCGTACCTCGGCACCGTGCGGCTCGCGGTGTCGAAGTGCACCGACCAGGGCGTGGTGGTGCACCTGTTCGAGGCGCTGGAGAGTTATTTCGTCGAGGTGCGGCCGAATCCGGTGGGCCACCGAAGCATGCAGGGCCTGGTGGCCGATGCGGCGCGGATGGACGAGTGCGTCGCCGATCCCGAGCGATGTCGGGAATTTCGCGACCTGCACGAAGCGCTGCCCGTGCGGGAACGTGAACTGCTGGAGAGTCTGCTGGTGTTCGGGCTGATTGGGGAACCGTTGCTGGCGCCGATTTTCGGCAACACCGATGCGGTGGGGTCGGGACTGCGTATTGCGCTGGAACCCGTGACCCGGGATCTGTTCCCGCACCTCGACCGGCTGTGCCCTTGAGTTTCAAACGGGATTCGCGCAATGAAAAAGTTCATGGATTTGGTCACCGACTGCTGCCGGAATGTGCCGGAGCTGCTCCCCTGGGATCTCGAGGAGAGGAGGGCGGCCGAGCCGGATCTCCTGATCGTCGATGTGCGCGAACCCTACGAATTCGACGCGATGCACATCGAAGGCTCGATCAATGTTCCCCGCGGCATCCTGGAATCCGCCTGCGAATGGGACTATGAGGAAACGGTACCGGAACTGGTTCGCGCACGTGACCGCGAGGTGGTGCTCGTCTGCCGTTCCGGCTACCGCAGCCTGCTCGCGGGTGCGAACATGAAAATGATGGGCTATGAGAAGGTGTTCAGCCTGAAGACCGGACTGCGGGGCTGGAAGGACTATGAACAGCCTCTGGTGGACGCCGGCGGGGTCTCCGTCGACCTCGACGACGCCGACGAGTACTTCAATGTCCGATTGCGCCCGGAGCAACGCCGGCCGGCGGCCTGACGAATCTTGACCCGACGCCGCGCGGAGGGATTCGGTTGAATCACCCCGCGGCGACGCCCTTCGACAGGCTCAGGGCGAACGGTGTGGGTTGCTGGCCCGGGGCCAGCGGGTTGTCGCAGTTCGCGGCCCAGATCACAGGTATCCGGAAATCCGCAAAACAGGAGCGATTCAAGGAATGACCGACACAAGCGGAAGACCCGTTCTTTACTACATCCACGACCCGATGTGCAGTTGGTGCTGGGCGATGGCGCCGATACTGAACGAATTTATCAGAAAGATTCCAGATGATATTGAATTCCGAAAGCTTCTTGGGGGGCTCGCTCCGGATACGGACGAGCCGATGTCCGAGGACCTCCGGGAGATGGTGCAGTCTTCCTGGCGCCGGATCCTGCAGCACGTCCCGGATACGGAACTCAACTTCGCCTTCTGGACCGACTGTGTGCCCCGGCGGTCCACGTATGCGGCCTGCCGCGCGGTGATCGCGGCGCGAATGCAGGGCGCCGACTACGAGGAGGCGATGAACACGGCCATCCAGCGCGCCTATTACACCCAGGCCCGCAACCCCTCCGAGGAATCCACGCTGGTGGCTCTGGCGGGGGAAATCGGGCTCGATGTGGACCGGTTCCGCGAGGCGCTGCACTCGGAAGACGTGCAGCAGGCACTTGAGGCGGAGATCGCGCAGGCCCGGGAGATGGACGTGGAGAGCTTTCCCGCCATCGTCTTCAGGGACCACAAGGGGGTCCGGCCGATCCTGGTCGATTACACCGATGCGCGCCCGATGCTCGCTGCGATCGACGCAGCGCTGAAGAAATCGGCCGAGGCCTGAGGACCGCGCGACCATCGGGCGGGCGCCGGCTGTGCTCGCGGATCGTACCAAGCCCACGAGGCCGCTCCCGTTGCCTTACGGTCGATTACGCATAATGTATATTATGTTAAATACTGAAACTGTACTGACGATCATGGCCCCCGAACTGTAGGTCGGGTTAGCCCAACGGGCGTAACCCGACAGTTCTCGCACCCACCCATGGCCGCAAAGCAGCATCGTGTCCCACCCTCGGGCACGTCGGGTTACGCCACGCTAACCCGACCTACGGAACTGCACCGTGTATTTTTTCGTTAACGAGGGGTGTGAATCACGGTTCCCTGCAGCGCTCGATCACCATCGGCAGGAGTTGCTTCACGCGGGCCATGCCCGTCTCGAGGTTGCGGCCGATCTCTTCCATGGTGATGATCCCATCGGAACGGCCGGCGGCCCAGTTGGCGACGACGGCACAGCAGGCGTAACGCAGATCCAGCTCCCTCGCCAGCGCGGCCTCGGGCATGCCGGTCATTCCAACCAGGTCGCAGCCATCGCGCTCCAGCCGGTCGATCTCGGCAGCCGTTTCCAGCCGCGGACCCTGGGTGGCCGCATAGGTGCCCCGCTCGGCCGCGCCCAGTTCCAGTTCGCGCGAGGCATGGATCAGTGCCTGCCGAAGGCCTTCATGATAGGGAAAGGTCATGTCAACGTGGGTCACACCGCCCATGTCGTCGCCTTCGAAGAAGGTATGGAAGCGCGACCAGGTGTAATCGATGATCTGGTCCGGAACCGCAATGACACCCGGAGCCATGTGTTCGGTGATGCCGCCCACGGCGGCGATCGCGAGGACCGTGTCGACGCCCGCCTCCCTCAGCGCCCAGATGTTCGCCCGATAATTGACCTGGTGCGGCGGGATGGTGTGCTGCGCTCCATGTCTGGGCAGGAAGATCACCTCGTGCCCGTGATACTGGCCGAAGGTCAAGGGACCGGACGGCTCACCGTACGGCGTGTGCATCACCTGACGGTGGGTGATTTCGAGATCCTTGAGCCTGGTCAGCCCCGTCCCACCGATGATTGCCAGACGTCCATCGCTCATATGTCCCCCTTCCTGGTTGCGGAGATCGGGCGGGTCTCTGTACGTGCATCCGTATCCATGCGCTGGCACCCTGGCGTTTCACAGGCAAGTCTTCGCCGGCCGGAACGCAGGCGCGCAGCACGGATGACTGTCGGTCGACTTGACGGGGCGCTCAGCTTCCGCGCACCGCAAAGACGCCCGGCGCATTGCGCAGGTAGTCATGGTAATCCATGCCGTATCCGAACAAGTACCGGTTCGGTGCCTTCAGGGCGGCATAGTCGACGGTG
>PUOZ01000094.1 GCA_003553165.1 Thioalkalivibrio sp. | reverse complement strand
GCCAGTCCGTCATGTGGGCTCCTTCTGCAAATGCGGATGCGATCGAATGCGGCGCATCCCCGGATTCGATTCACGATGGCATGATCCTCGCACCGCTCGATGCACGCCTAGATGATCCAAATCAACCCAGCACAGGATTCGGGAATTTAGAGTGGGTGACAGAACACGCGCCTGATTTGCAGCGGCATTCCGCCAACGGCAGGGCCAAGGAGCCGAACATGACAGCAGCCGCCCTGGAGTCCCGGGAGCATCCACGAGCGTTGCCCTGCAGTGTCTACGACGGGGGGCTGCGCTACGCTCGTGACAATGCCGCGCTGGATTCCCTGCTGCCTGCACTCGCGCCGGCCCTTCGTTTTTCCCGATATCCGGTCAGTGCCGTGCTCGGCGCCCATGAACGCGCGGCGATCGCCGTACGTGGCGAATACTGCCTTGAGCAGGGCATCGAAGTCGTGCGCCGTGCGACGGGCGGAGGCGCGCTGTATCTGGATCCCTCCCAGCTGTGGTGGTCTCTCGCGTTACCCGCAGACCACGCAGGCGACGTCGGTCTCGCCCGAATCCTGGAAACGCACGGGAGCGCGATGGTGGCGGCACTTCGGCAGCTCGGAGTCGCCGCTCAGTTCGTGTTCCCCAACGACATCGAGGTTCAAGGGCGGAAGCTTGGCAGCGGCTTTGCCGGACGCCTTGGCGACTGCATCCTGATCCAGGGCAGCCTCCTGGTTACACCCCCCGATGCGGAATCCATGCTGAAGATCCTGCGGGTGCCGACCGAAAAGCTGTCTCGGGAGGGGGTGCTGAGTGCGCGGCAACGTCTCGTCAGCCTTGAGGACGTAGCGGGATCCGCCATCGACCCTGCCCGGATCCGCGAAGCTCTGTCGCAGGCATTCGCCGACGCCTTTGCGCTGCGCCCCGTTTCCGAGGCCCCACGCGCGGCGCCGCCGACGGAGTGTCCCGCGGTTGCCTTGTACGAGAAGCCGTCGGCCGATGCCATGAAGGCCTTCGTGAAGACCGAGGGCGGCGCAATCTACCTCGCCATCGAAGCCGATCCGCAGGGGCGGGTGGTGCAGGCCAACTTCAGCGGCGCAGTGCAGTTCGCTCCTTCGGATCTGTTCACGCGTCTTGGCACGGGCTTGCGCGGACGCCTGCTTAAGGATTGCGGGAAGGCCCTGGCGCGGGCGTTTGGGGACGTCCCCGGCGCCGACCTGCTGGGTTTCGGTGTCGGCGATCTCCAGCGCCTGGTCGCGCTTGTGACGGCCCGGCGTGAACAGGGGGTTCGTTTCGGGCTGGACCGCGAGCAAAGCAACACCCTGATCGTGCACAGCCCGCACGGTGAGGCGGCCACGGAGATTCTGGAGCGGGCCACGGTGATGCTGGTGCCATACTGCGCGAAGCTCGCCGACTGCAAGTTCCGCTTCCGCGATGGCTGTTCGGAGTGCGGCAAGTGCGAGGTCGGCGACGCCTACGCGATGGCCCGGGAGCGGGGACTTCGCGTGGTCTCCATCACCAATTTCGAACACCTGCAGGAGACCCTGGAGGGCATGCGCGCGGACGAGGTTCCGGCATACGTCGGCATGTGCTGCGAGAGCTTCTACCTGAAACGTCACTATGCCTTTGAGGCCGCAGGCATTCCGGCCGTCCTCACCGACATCACCGGGGCAACCTGCTATGAACTGCGGGAGGAGGATCTGGCCTACGCGGGGCGCTTCCGGGCCGAGGCCCACCTGAAGCTCGATGTGGTCGAGAAGGTCATGCGCTTCGTGCCGCGCCTGCCGGGAGCCGGTGAAGACGTTCCTCAGGAGTCCGGGTCTGCCTTGCACGCAAGTGCGGGTTCCGGGGCGGTTCGGCGGAAGCGAAAGGATGCAGGGACGTGAGAGGGCTCAGGATGCCCCGGTCGCGGCGGCGTCCGATACCGGTATCCTGCCCTCGAGAACGATGTGCTGGCCGGTGATTTGCCCGGCGTCCGGTCCCAGCAGGTAGAGGTAGGGAGCGACCACCTGGTCTGGAGTCGGGAGGAGGGAAGGGTTCTCGCCGGGATAGTGCAGGGCCCGGAACCGGGTGCGTACGGGACCTGTGTCGATGCCGTTGACGCGGATGAAGCCCTTCGCGCCCGAGTGTTCCAGGGACAGGATGTCGATCAGCGCGTCCTGACCCGCCTTGGCTACGCCGAAGGCGCCCCAGAATGCCTTTCGCGCGTTCTGCGTGGAGACCACGATCGAACCCTCGCCGCTGACCTCGAGCATGGGTAATACCGCCTGGGTGAGCAGCACCGGGCCGTTCAGGTTGGCATTCATCACCTGAGCCCAAAGCTCGGGGTCGTAGTACTTCATTGGGGTCAGGCTTCCCGCCCAGCCCGCGTTCAGGACGAGTCCGTCCAGGCGCCCGAGAGACTCCAGCACGTTGTCCGCGAGATCGGCGTAGTCCTTGACGGTGGCCCCCTCGAAGTTCAGCGGGTAGATGGCGGGCTGTGGATGTCCCTCCGATTCGATCGCGTCATAGGCCTGTTCCAGGCGTTTGATGTCGCGATCGAGCAGGATCACCGTGGCACCCGCAGCGGCGGCCGCCAGGCTGACCGCCTTTCCGATGCCTTCGGCGGCGCCGGTGACCAGCATGACACGCCCGGCGAGACTGTCCGGCTCCGCGCGATAGTCGAGCAGCATCTGAGGGTCCAGTTCGGGCAATGGAAGATCTCCGGGGAATTGATCTCGCATTCTAGCCAGTTTGCCCGCCTGCTTCGAGGTCCGCCGGGTGCCCCGCACTTGTTTCCCGGTCGCATTCTGTCTAACTTCAAGGAAGGCCTTTCCTCGAGCGGGTTGGGTCCTGTCGCCTGCCGTCCCAGGGTCCCCACGGGCCTTCGGCGTCTCCCGACACCCGCGCTCGGCGCATTTTTCGGCCCCTGAGTGGCCCACTACCGGAACCAAACACGCTTGTGGCTCAGAATAGTACCGAATCCGTCGAGTCCCGGGCTGTGGCGGGTGGCAGGCCTGAGGGCGGTGCTTCCGGCGGCCCCGGCGTGGAGAGCCACAAGGATCTCTTCACGCAGCTTTGCGACTGGTCTCCGATTGGTTACGCGGTCTTCGACATCGACGGCCGATTGATCGAATTGAACGAAGCGGGCGTGCGATTGCTCGGTGGAGGATCGCGTTCCGAGTGGGTGGGACAATCTCTGGGGCCGTTGCTGGATCCCACCCAAAGCGAGCGCGTGCTGCGGCATCTGCAAGAAGCCTGCGACGGGACCGGGGAGGCACGGGAACACCCCTGCATCGTCAATGTCTTTGTGCCGGGTGAACAGGGCGGCTCGCGACGGTTGCAGTTCTTTTCGAGGCCCCATCCCACCGGTGGGGGTCGCCTCTGCCTGACGGCCTTCCAGGACATCAGCGCAGAGGTTCAGCGGCGGGAGAGCGAGCGCCAGCGGCAGGCGGTGCTCGATGCCCTGTCCGCACAGATCGCGGTACTGGATGCCACGGGCCGGATCATCGCCGTCAACGAGGCCTGGCGACGTTTTGCACGCGGCAACGGTGCCTCATCGGAGCTCGAAAGCGGGATTGGCCTGAATTACATTGACGCATGTTGCGATGTCTCGGCCGAGGATCCCGATCGACTGGCCCAGCGTTCAGCCGAGGGCATCAGGGCCGTGATCAACGGTGATGCGCCGCTCTTCACGCTGGAATACCCCTGTCACTCGGCCCAAAGCCAGCGGTGGTTTCTGATGAGCGTAACTCCCTTGGGGCGGGACTTCGGCGGGGCGGTTGTGGCCCACATGGATATCAGTGAGCGCGTCCATGCGGAGCAGGCGAGCCGCCGGCGACGCGAGGAAGTGGCGCATGCGTCGCGGCTCAGTTCGGTCACGGTGCTGGCGGCGTCGCTGGTGCACGAACTCTCGCAACCGCTGGCCGCCGCGCAACTCTATTCCGAGGCCGCCGCTACGCTTGGGCGGCAGGAGCCGCTGGACAACGCGCACCTGCTCTCTGTCGTTGGGGACATGCGCGGTCAGGTCGATCGCGCAACGCGGATCGTTGACCAGCTGCGCCGGTTCATGCGCCGAGGAGAGATCAAGAAGGAGCCCAGCCGGCTGGAGGAGCGGGTGCTCGAGGCTGCGGCTCTCGTCGCCCCGCTCGCCCGCCGCAAGCGGGTCCGGTTGAAGCTGGATCTGTCCAGTGAACCGGTGATCGTGCGGGTGAATCCGTTGCAGATCGAGCAGGTCCTCGTGAATCTTCTGTGCAACGCGATCGAGGCGATCGAACTCGCCGACTCTCCGGTACGCAACATCCGCGTCGAACTCGAGCGCCTGGCGGAACAGGTACGGGTCACCGTTGCGGACACCGGGCCGGGGCTGGACCCGGAGTGGCTTCCGCGTATTTTCGAGGTCTGGGAAACCAGGAAGGAGAGCGGAATGGGTATGGGACTCGCGATCAGCCGGACGATTGTCGAGGCGCATGGTGGCAGGATTTGGGTTGAACCGGGCGCCAACGGGGCCGTCCTGCATTTTACCTTGCCCCTGCATGATGAGGGTGACCCAGCGTGAACCAGTCGCCGGTCGTGGTGCTCCTCGATGACGATCCGGGTGTGCGGCGTTCCCTGTCCCTTGCGCTGAGCCTGGCGGGTTACCAGGTCGAGGCCTACGCGACGGCGGAGGACTTGCTGAGGGGCCTGGATCCGTCGCAACCAGGTTGCCTGGTTCTCGATCTGCGCATGCCTGGCATGGACGGTCTCGAGGTGCAGCAGGCGCTCGGCGACCGGGGCTGTTCGCTACCCGTCATTTTCATGTCCGCCTACGGCGACATCCCCACCACCGTGCGTGCGCTGAAGGCCGGCGCCGTCGATTTCCTGGAGAAGCCGTTCTCCACCGAGAGCCTGATTACCCGGATCGAGGAGGCCATCGCAATCGATCGACGGCAACGCGCGCAAAAGGTTCTCCGCCAGACGATCATCGAAAGGGCCGGCCACCTGACCGGACGGGAGACGGAGGTCATGCAGCTCGTGACTGCGGGGTTGAGCAACAAGGATATCGCGCGCCAGCTTGAGATCAGCCCCCGCACGGTGGAGAAATACCGGGCCCGGGTGATGGAGAAGATGCACGCGGACAGTATCGCGGATCTTTGCCAAATGGTTGCGACGAGTCCGGGGCTCGGAGCGCGCCACCCTGAATGACAAAAGCCCACCTGATGATCACCGAAAGCTCCGCAGGGAATCCGCTCGTGCGCAACGCCCCCCTCTGCATGGCCCTCCCCTGTGGGAGGCGAGCCCTCTCTGCGTAGCCATCCCTTGTGGGAGGCGAGCCCTCTCGGCGACCGAACGCCGGAAAACCTTCGCCCAGAGGCTGGCCTCCCACAGAGCCATGCCCAAGTCACCCCCCCTGTGGGAGGCGAGCCCTCTCGGCGACTGGGAGGCGTTACCGCGCTGCGACTCGGCGAGCATCCTGAAGAGCGGCCGCTGCCGCCTGCAGCCCCCCCTGAACCGCGGCCTCCAGCGTCGATGGGAGTCCGCGCGCGCAATGGTCACCCGCGAGGTAGAGTCCGGGGATGCCGGTGCGGACGTCCGGGCGCAACTCGTCGATGCCGGCACGGGCATCGAAGGTCGCGGATTGCTCACAAACGACCCGGCCGAAATCCGCATGGCCCAGCTCAGGGAAGGTCGCCGCGAGCTCACGGGCGACCTGTTGCCAGCGGCTCCGGGCATTGGGTGCCGGGTACATCTCCGCGGCCGAGATCACCACTGCGGCCCAGTGCGGTTCCCCGTTCAGGTAGCGGGGAAGCAGCCATTGACCGTGCTGGCCAAGCAGCCCGGTGAGCGGAGGCAAATCAACCAGGGGCTTTTGATAGCGTAGGTAGACCGTGCAGATGCTTCTCGCGCCGAGAACCGACAGCGCTCGCCGGGTCGGGGCAAGGGCGTCCGATGCAGGCAACAAATGCTCTGTTGCGCGCGGCGCGGTGGCCAGGATCACCTGGCCTGCGTGGAGCCGGCCGCCGCCGCGCAGGCCCAGTTCGAATCCACCCTGCGCAGGGGTCGCAATCTCCGTCACCCGCGTCGACATGTGCACCTCGGCTCCCGACGCGCGCAGCCAGGCGAGGGCAGGCTCCGGAAACAGTGCTCCCAGGGGCAGGCGGGGAATCAGCAGGCGGGCGTCCTCTTGGCTCCCCCCCAAGGTCTGCTGCAGGATATTCTGGAAGATCTTCGCGGACGCCTCGGCAATGGGCGTGTTCATGACGGCCAGGCAGAGGGGTTCCCAGAGCCCTGCGATCAGTGCCGGCGGCTGGTGCCCGCGCCGCAGCCACGCTGCCACCGGCAGGTCTGCGTCCGGGGCCTGCGCGAGCATCCGCGCCGCGCCGAGTATGGCCTTCAACCGCCGCGATGGCCTCTCGCCGCCCAGGGCCCGGTACAGGGCTGTCGCAAGGTGCCAGGGACGCGTCGAGCGCGGCGACAGTGAAAACGCACGGGTCCCGCCGTCGGGCAGCAGTTCCTGTAGCGAGAGACCAAAGGGAACGACGTGCAGTGCGGTCTCCGGATCGACCCCCACCGCGCGCATCTGCGCCAGAGCTTGCTTGCAGGCCCCGACCAGAATGTGCTGTCCGTTGTCCAGATGGGCGCCGTCAAGAACCAGGCTG
>PUOZ01000380.1 GCA_003553165.1 Thioalkalivibrio sp. | reverse complement strand
GGGTGCTCGGTGCCGGCGCGGTGTTCTACGGCGGCTGGATGGCCTGGCGCCAGCACCACCTGAAACAGCTGGTCGCCTACTCCACCGTGGCCCAGGTCGGCTACCTGTTCCTGTTCTTTCCGCTGGTCACCGGCACCGGCCCGGAGGCCGCGCGCCTCGCCTGGGACGGTACGCTGATGATGCTGGTGGCCCATGCCCTGGCCAAGGCCGCGCTGTTCCTCAGCGCCGGCAACCTCATCCTTGCCGTCGGAAGCACGCAGATCAGTCACCTGGTCGGCATCAGCCGCTTCCGGCCGATGTCGCTGTTCAGTTTCGGTCTGGCGGGCGTCAGCCTGATGGGACTTCCGCCCAGCGGCGGTTTCACCGGCAAGTGGCTGCTGCTGCACAGCGCGATCCTCAGCGGCCAGTGGTGGTGGCTGATCGTGCTGTTCCTGGGCGGCCTGCTGAGCGCCGCCTACATCTTCAAGGTCTTCCGCATGTCCTTCCGTGAGGGGCCGCAGATCGACCGCTCGGTGACGCCGCCGCTGACGCTGGACGTCACCGCGCTGATCCTCGCCTCGGCCGCGATCCTGATCGGCCTGACCGCCCATCTGCCGCTGTTCTGGCTGCGCCTCGGCAGCGCCTTTGGAGCCGGCTGATGACCTGGAACGCACTCATCCTGTTTGGCGTGCTGGCCACCTCGCTGGTGGCCTCGGCCGTCATCTTCCTGCTCGCGGAATCCCGCCACACCACGCGCAGCGTGTTCAACCTCGCCGCCGCGGTCCTGAAGCTGCTGCTGGTCGGCTGGATCGTCTGGGGCGTCTACCAGAACATCGATTACGAGTTTCGCTTCACCATCATCGAGGGCGTGGACTTCATCCTGCGCGCCGACGCCCTGGGGATGATGTTCGTCGGGCTGTCCTCGCTGCTCTGGCTGTTCACGACCATCTACGCCATCGGCTACCTCGAGAAGGCACCCAACCGCAGCCGCTTCTTCGGCTTCTTCAGCCTTTGCGTGGCCAGTACCGTCGGCATCGCGCTGGCCGGCAACCTGTTCACCTTCCTGCTGTTCTACGAACTGCTGACGCTGTCCACCTACCCGCTGGTGGTGCACCGGGGCACGCGCGAGTCGCTGCGCGCCGGCCAGGTCTACCTCTACTACACGCTGGGCGGCGGGGCCCTGCTGCTGTTCGGCGTGGTCGCCCTGCACGTACTGGTCGGCGATACCGAGTTCGTTCCCGGCGGCGTGCTGTCCGGGCTCGATCCCTCGCTGCACCCGCTGCTGATCGGCATCTTCCTGATGATGATCATCGGGCTGGGAGTCAAGGCGGCGCTGTTCCCCCTGCATGCCTGGCTGCCGATGGCCATGGTCGCGCCGGCCCCGGTCAGCGCGCTGCTGCACGCGGTGGCCGTGGTCAAGGCCGGTGCCTTCGGCATCGCCCGGCTGGTCTACGACGTGTACGGCATCGAGTTCGCGTTCTCGCTCGGCCTGCTCGGACCGCTGGCGGTCGCCGCGTCCATCACCATCATCTACGGATCGCTGCGCGCTCTGGCCCAGGACGACCTGAAGAAACGCCTGGCCTTCTCCACCGTCAGCCAGGTGTCCTACATCATTCTCGGCATCAGTCTGTTCGGACCGGTGGGCACCCTGGGCGGGCTGGTGCACCTGCTGCACCAGGGGCTGATGAAGATCACGCTGTTCTTCTGCGCTGGCAACTACGCCGAGACCCTGGGCGTGCACAAGATCAGCGAACTCGACGGCGCCGGCCAGCGCATGCCGGCGACCAGCGTCGCCTTCACGCTCGGCGCCTTCGGCATGATCGGCATCCCGCCGATGGCAGGCTTCATCAGCAAGTGGTACCTGGGCATGGGGGCGCTGCAGGCGGAGATGAACTGGGTACTCGGGGTACTGATCCTGAGCAGCCTGCTGAACGCGGCCTACTTCCTTCCCATCCTGTACCGGATCTGGTTTCGCCGACGGCAACGGCTGTGGTGCGAGGGGAAGGTCCTCGGCCGCTTCGAGACCTCGGGCTGGCTGCTGCTCCCGACGCTGGCCACCGCCGCCTTCGCGCTGGTCGCCGGCGTGCTCGCCGGAATGCCGTTCAGCCCGTTGTACTGGGCGGACCTGATCGTCAGTCGCGAGTACCTGCCATGAGCGGCTTTCTGGGCACGGCCGCGCTGCTCCTCGCACCCGGGGTGCCACTGGCGCTTGGCGTGCTCTGGGGGGTTCCGCGGCTGCGACGGCACATCGGCCCGCTCGCGCCCTGGGCCGCGGCGCCGGCGCTGCTGCTCGCACTGCTGGGAACCCCCGGTGAGACGGTCGAACTGAGCTGGCTGCTGTTCGGCGGCTATCTCGGCCTGACCGAAACCACCCGGGTTTTCCTGTTCTTCACCGCGCTGATCTGGTTCGCCGCCGGAATCCACGGGCGGGGACACCTGGCCGAGGGCGATCACTGCGAACGCTTCTGCGTGTTCTGGCTGTTCACGCTGGCCGGCAACATTGGCCTGATCGTGGCGCTGGACGTGGCGCTGTTCTATACCAGCTTCGCCCTGATGACCTTCGCAGCCTACGGGCTCATCGTGCACGACCAGAACGAAACCGCCCAGCGCGCAGGCCGTGTCTACCTGGTACTCGCCGTGCTCGGCGAGGCCCTGATCCTGATGGGCCTGCTGCTCGCGGCCCGGGCCACGGCGGCACCGCTGCTCCCGATGCTCGCCGAATTGCCGCAGGCCATCGCGGGCGCCCCGGAGCGCGACCTGATCATCGCCAGCCTCTGGCTCGGTTTCGGGGTCAAGGCCGGTCTGCCGCTGCTGCACTTCAGCCTGCCGCTGGCCTATGGCGCCGCACCGGTGCCGGTGGCCGCGGCACTGGCCGGCGCGATGATCAAGGCGGGGCTGCTCGGCTGGCTGGTGACCCTGCCGCTGGGCTTCGTCGGCCTGCAGCACTGGGGAACGATCATCATCCTGACCGGCCTGTTCGCGGCCTTCGCCGCGGCCTTGATCGGGGTGAACCAGAAACAGCCGCGCATCGTGCTCGCTTATTCGAGCATCAGCCAGATGGGACTGGTCTCGGTCGGGATCGGGGCCTGGATGGTTGCTCCGGAACAGGGTCCGCTGCTGGCCGTCGCGATCACCGTGTTTGCGCTGCATCACTCGCTGGCCAAGGCCGCGCTGTTCCTGGGCACCGAGGTCGTCCGTCACCGCACGCGGCGCCCCGTGCTCTGGCTCTGGGTCGGCCTCGGCATCCCCGCACTGGCGCTGGCCGGACTGATGCCCAGCGGGCTGGTGGCCAAGGCGAGCCTGAAATACGGCCTGCTGACCGACGCCCCGGTGCCCGAGGTCTGGTCCTACCTGCCGTTGCTACTGGGACTGGCGGCGATCGGCACGACCGCGCTCATGGCCCGGCACCTCTGGCTGCTGCGCCTGGAGGCCGGTCGTGACGATGCCCAGCCCACGGCCTGGCACGGCTGGGCCCTGATCACCGCAGCGACCGTCCTGGGCATCCTGCTGCTGCCCCTGTGGGGAATCGAGGTGCCATGGATGGCGGCCGTCGGCGGCCTGCCCGATGCGCTATGGCCGGTGGCAGCGGGGCTCGTGCTGGCCGCATTGGCGTGGCGCTGGCTGCGGCCGCTGCCGATACCGCCCGCGGACGTACTGGTGCTGCTGACCCCGCTGCCCGGTCTCGCTCTGCGCGCGGGCCAGGCCCTGGGCGTGACCGGGCCCGCTGTCAGGCGCGCTCTGCGGCACTTGGAGGCGAAGGCCCTGGACCGCTACCGCAGCGCCGACCACCGCCTGGGCCGCTTCACCGAGCACCTCTGGCGCCGCGACGCCTCCCTGCTGTTCGCGCTGCTGCTCGCCGTGGTGGCCCTGATCGGCATCCGCATCGCGTAGACGCGACCCGCGAGGCTACAGCGCCTTTTCCAGGCGCTCGCAGAGGACCTGCAGCGCGCGGACGCGGGCCCAGCGCTTGTCGTTGCCCTCGATGAGGTTCCAGGGGGCGAACTCGGTGCTGGTGCGCTCGACCATGTCGTTCACCGCGTGGGCATAGTCGTCCCATTTCTCGCGGTTGCGCCAGTCCTCCTCGGTGAGCTTGTGCTGCTTGAAGCTCGTCTCCTCGCGCGCCTTGAAACGCGCCAACTGCTCGTCCCGGTCGATGTGCACCCAGAACTTCACCAGCACGATGCCGTGGTCGGTCAGCTCCTCCTCGAACTCGTTGATCTCGCGGTACGCCCGGATCCACTCGTCCTCGGCGGCGAAGCCCTCGACCCGCTCGACCAGCACCCGCCCGTACCAGGAACGGTCGTAGATCGTGAAACGCCCGCCGCGAGGAATGTGCCGCCAGAAGCGCCAGAGATAGTGGTGGGCACGCTCCTCGTCGGTCGGCGCGGCGATCGTGATCACCCGGTAGCTGCGGGCATCGATCGCCCGCGTCACCCGCCGGATGATGCCGCCCTTGCCCGCCGCATCCCAGCCCTCCAGCACGACGATGCAGCTGACCTTGCGTTCCCTTGCGGCACGCGAGAGCACGCTCAGACGGCCCTGCAGCGCCGCCAACTCCTTGCGATAGTCTCTCTTCTCCAGCCGCTTCTCGAGATCGACGAAATCGAGGATCGTCTTGTCGCCCTGCCGCGGTGTCTTCCAGGCCGTCGTCGCGCCGCGCAGGGTCTTCGGATCCAGTTCCATCCGCTTGCGCACCACCTCGAGAATGTGGTTTGCGGTGGTCGCGTTGCGGTGGCGCTCGTCGTAGCCTTCGATGATCATCCACGGCGCCTCGCCGGTGCTGGTCAGGCGCAGGGCCTGTTCCGCCACCGCGCGGAAAGTGTCGTAGGACTTCAGCGCGGCGAGATCGCGCTCGCCGATGCGCCACTTGGTCTTCGGATTCTTGCGCAGTTTCCGGATGCGCTCGACCTGCATCTTCTTGCCCAGGTGAAACCAGAGCTTGATCAGCAGCGCACCGCCGTCCACCAGCATCTTCTCGAAGGTATTGATGCGCTTGAGCATCACGGCGAGACCGTCGTCGTCGATCCTGCCCTCCACCCGTTGCGCGATCGGATCGCTGTACCAGGATCCGAACAACACGCCCATGCGTCCGTTGGGGGGCAGCGCGCGCCAATAACGCCAGAAGGCCGGACGCTCGCGTTCCTCGTCGGTCGGTTCATCGAAGGCGGCGGTGTCGATCCCGCGAGGGTCCATCCACTGGTGCAGCATGTTGACCGTCTCGCTCTTGCCGGCGCCATCGGCACCCGAGATCAGCAGGATCACCGGGAAGTCGCAGTCGCGAAGGTCCTGCTGCAGGTTCAGGAGCCCCGCCCGCAACTCCGGAACCATCTCGTTGTAGGCTTCCTTGTCCAGGGTGCGGCCCAACTCCGCTGCTTCGAACATTGTTCAATCCCCTTGTCAGGCCCGCGGCAGCAGCGCCCCGGCCTCGTGGCAGCCACGCGAATTCCACCCGCGCGCCCATTCGCTCCCAGGCGGTCCAGGGAGGTTCAGCTCGGCCCCGTCTACTCAATCCAGCCGGCGGGGTATGCTACGCATGCTCTTCAGCGCCCCATCGCCGCGGCGCAGGCTGAACAGTAACAGCACCAGCCCGATGAGGCCCACGGGCCAGGCTGGCCAGGCCAGCCCGAGCCACTGCGGCACGCTTTCCATCTGCGTGAGGATGCCGGCGCCCAAAAGCAACCCGAAGCCAACCAGCGACTCGAGCCGTCGTCGCGAATCACGCTGCAGCAGGGTTCGCAGATCGCGCAGCTCGGCGCGCAGGGCGGCATCGCGCTGGGCGCGCTGGCGTTCGGCGTCCAGCGCCTCTTGCAGCCGGACCGGCAATTCCGGCAACTGCACCAGGATCCTCGGCAGGTGACGCTCGGCGCTGCGCAGGAAGGCCCGCAGCCCCACCTGCTCGGACATCCATCGCTCCAGGAAGGGCTTGGCCGTGGTCCAGAGGTCGAGCTGCGGGTACATCTGGCGGCCCAGGCCCTCGATGTTCAGCAGCGTCTTCTGCAACAGCACCAGCTGCGGCTGCACCTCCATGTCGAAGCGCCGCGCGGTCTGGAACAGCCGCAGCAGCACGTGACCAAAAGAAATCTGGTCCAGCGGCTTCTGGAAAATGGGCTCGCAGACCGAGCGGATCGCCGCCTCGAACTCGTCGATGCGGGTTCCCTCTGGGACCCACCCGGACTCCACGTAGAGTTCCGCCACGCGACCGTAGTCACGGCCGAAGAAGGCGTGGAAGTTCTCCGCGAGATAGTGCTGGTCGGATCGCAACAGGCTGCCGACGATGCCGAAATCGACCGCCATGTAGCTCGGATCCGCCGGGTCGGTGGCATCAATGAAGATGTTGCCCGGATGCATGTCCGCGTGAAAGAAGTTGTGCTTGAAGACCTGGGTGAAGAAGATCTCCACCCCGCGCTCGGCCAGCAGCTTCAGGTCGACGCCCCGTGCGCGCAGTTCCTCGATGTTGGCCACCGGGATGCCGCTGATGCGCTCCATCACCATCACGTTGGTGCGGGTGTAATCCCAGATCACCTCGGGCACGTACAGCAGCGGGTTGCCCTCGAAATTGCGCCGTATGGTGATCGCGTTGGCGCCCTCGCGCACCAGGTCGAGTTCGTCGAGCACCGTCTTCT
>PUOZ01000292.1 GCA_003553165.1 Thioalkalivibrio sp. | reverse complement strand
GGTTGCGGGTTTGTGGAACGATTCCGACTCCTTCCAATAACCGATCGAGAACTTCAGACTCAACGCGCGGATCTCCTCGGCCACCCAGGCGGCGTCATCCAGCCGCCCCTGCTTGCCGTAAGCGACCGCGAGCAGCACGTGGTTGCGCAGGAAGCTATGGCTCTTCAACACACCTTCGGTCAGTACCCTCACAGCGCCGTCATAACGACCCAACAGCAGATGCGCAGCTCCGAGCACCGAGTGGTACTGCACGGGGTAGCGGGGGTTCAGCAACGCCGCGCGGTCCATTGCTTCAAGGGCCTCCCGCGCCTCCCCCATCGCGACATGAATGAAGGCCGCGCAGGTTTGCGCTCGGCGTGAGCGATAAGCGCGCGCAATGGATTGACGGTCGTCACTAGACAGCCCGCATGAGGTCTCAGGATCGACCATATTCATGGTAAACCCTGAGGAAATTCCTCGGGATGAATCGCGATGGACCTACCTGGAGCCTCGCGACCGCAAGGAGGAGGCCATGAAAACGACCATACGCAACACGTTGGGCACCCTGTTGTTCCTCGCGCCCTCGGCTTTTGCCGCGGGCACGACGGGCGGCGGTGAAGCGGGCTTTGCTGTTTCGCTATTGCTCGCTATTTTCGCCGTCATGATCGCCTTCCAGCTCGTTCCCGCAACCATGATGATGATCGGTATCGTCAGGGGCTTTGTGGGTCGTGTCGTGGATCTGCCGCGGTAAAGGGCCGCGCCTGACGCGAAATCCGGGGAAACTCGACGGCGGTGTTTCTGGTACCCTCTCAAGGGAGTGCCTTTGACTGGGGACCGCCACGATGGGGCAGCGCCGAGACGAGAACGCGTGTATCTGGGACTTCTGGGCCCTGAGGGTGGATTGTCGGGCCTGCGATGCCGGCGCTGCCACTCCGTTTGCAGTCATTGGGCCGCAGGTTCTGGGGTCCCTACAGCTCCGGGTCGAAAACTTCATCCCGCCCCAGGGCGTACTGGTGGTCAGGGCAGGTGAGCCGGCAGATGCATTGTTCACCGTCAGGAAGGGCTTCCTGAAGCTCTGGACGACAGACGATGAAGGGCATCAACGCGTGTTGCGACTCCTCAAGCCTGGCGACATGTTCGGGCTCGAGGCCTTGCTCGAACCGCGCTATCGGCTGAACGCCGAGACCTTGACGCCCGCCGGCCTCTGCCGGATTCCGCTCGACGTCGTGAGCGACCTGCTGAAACGGGAGCCCCTCCTTTGCGCGGAACTGGAACGACGCTGGATGCACCAACTGCAGCGAACCGACGAATTCATCACAAACATCGCCTCGGGGCCATCCCGCGGCCGTGTGGTCAAATTGCTGCGCTGCCTCGCGCTGATCGCCCATCCGGAGCCCGCTCCATACGTCAGCCGCATGGACATGGCCTCGATGCTGGACATCTCCAGGGAGACGGCCGCGCGCGTGATTGCGGACCTGAAGCGGCAAGGACTGCTCGAGGAGACGCGCTCCCATCTCCTGTTCGACCCCCAGAACTTACCCGACTGAACAATGGCAACTAAGGCTTGTAAGCGACGACCGCGATTTCAATCAGCACGTCTCGGGGCAGGCGGGCGACCTCGACCGTGGCCCGGGCCGGCGGGTCGGTGTGAAAGTACTCACCATAGACCGCGTTCATGGCGCGGAAATCGTTCAGATCGGCCATGAACACATGGGACATTACAACGTTCTCGAAGCCCAACCCCTGGGATTCGAGCTTGGCACCGATGTAGTCGAGAACCAGACGGGTCTGCTCCTCGATGGTGTCGCCCACGACTGCATCGGCAGCTTTGTTCAAAGGAATGACACCCGAGAGGAACAGGAGATTCCCTGCTTGCACCATCTGTGAATAGGGCCCCACCGCGGGATAGAGTGCGTCGGTGGAATGGATCTCCTTCGGGACGGTCGGGGCGGCGCGAGAGCGTATCCCGCGCGCCAATGAAGGATAGGGGTCGGCAACGATTCGCCCACGCCCGTTCCCGCCTAAGCCCCGCGAGTCAGTGGCTCGATGGGCGTGAACTCCATCCCGTGGGCCTCGGCCACGGGACGATGGGTTATGTGCCCGTCAAGCACAGTCACGCCCCTGGCCAGTGCCGGGTCGTTGCGAACCGCCTGGCGCCAGCCCTGGTCGGCGATCGCCAGCCCGTAGCCCAGGGTCGCGTTGGTCAACGCCAGCGTGGACGTGTGCGGCAGCGCGCCCGGCATGTTCGTCACGCCGTAGTGCAGGACATCGTCGACCATGAAAGTGGGTGCGGCGTGCGTTGTCGGACGCGTGGTCTCCACACAGCCGCCCTGGTCCACGGAGACGTCCACCACCACCGCTCGAGGCTTCATCTTGGCAACCATCTCTCGCGTCACCAGCACCGGGGTCTTGGCACCGGCGACCAACACGGCGCCGATCACCAGGTCAGCCCCGGCGACCATCCGCTCCACCTCGCGGCGGCTCGAATGCAGGGTGTGGACCGTGGTGCCCCAAAGGCGGTCGATCTGGCGCAGCCGATCCAGGTCCAGGTCCATCACCGTCACACTGGCGCCCATGCCACGCGCGACATACGCGGCATTGAACCCGACGCTGCCGGCGCCCAGCACCAGCACGCTGGCGGGCGGCACACCCGGAACGCCGCCCATCAGCACCCCACGGCCGCCATTCGGTCGCTGCAACAGGGCCGCGCCGACCTGGGCCGCCATGCGCCCCGCGACCTCCGACATGGGCGCGAGCAGCGGAAGCCGGCCATCCTGCCGTTCCACCGTCTCATAGGCGATGCACACCGCGCCGGTGTGCAGCAGGCCCTCCGTCAACGCGCGATCCGGCGCAAGGTGCAGATAGGCGAACAGCACCTGCCCCCGACCCAGCATCGCAACCTCCGCGGGTTGCGGTTCCTTGACCTTCACGATCATCTCGGCTTCGCCATAGACCGCCGACGGACTCGACACCAGGCGAGCGCCGGCACCCGCATACTCTGCGTCCGGGAACGACGAACCTTCCCCCGCCCCGCGTTCCAGCAGCAGAGTGTGACCGCGGGCCACGAGCTCCGCCACGCCGGCTGGCGTCATCCCGACCCGGAACTCGTTGTTCTTGACCTCCCTCGGCACCCCGATGATCACGTTCCGCTCCCCGTCCGCTGTCCGCAAGGCCGCCCTGCCCCAAAGGCCCGGCACTTCCCAGCAGTGTAGACCACCCTCGCACCCGGGTTGGTCGGGCACTTGGACCCTCCTCGCCGCCCGCCCGACCACGAGCCTCTGGCCCGCTTCTGGGAGAAGCGCGGATACCATCGCGCGCCAAGCCTCAGGGCGGTATTCTCCTGGCGCGACCTCGACGCCGATGCCGAAACCGCCAAGCCGATGACCTTCTGGATGAAGCGTCTGGAGACCCCGGGATGGACCCGGAAACCGGAGCCCCCCATGCACCCCGTCACACGCAGCGGCAGCGCCGCAGAGCGAAGGCCTGGCGGCTGGGCTTCGACCTGCTTCAGCGGGAATTGCGCGGCGTGGATGAATACCTTCCGGTGCCCCGCCTGCGCTACGGCGATCTGCCCACCGACTACCAGGGCTTCTGCCGATGGGCCGCAGCGGAGAAACAGCTCGCTCTGCCCTGCAGCATCGACTGGAAGGCGTGGGAACGCGCCGGCTGGGGACGGCTCGAAGAGCTCGAACGGCTGGAGCAGGTGCGCCACCTGTTCCGTCGTCCACTGGAGGTATGGCTGACGCTGGACCAAGTCCGGCGGCTGGAGGAGGCGGGCATGCGGGTTGACCTCGGCTCTTTCTGCGACCGAGAGGTCACCCCGCGCAACCTGCTGCTGCGGGTTTCACGAGCGAGTCCGATGTTGCCGGTCCGACTTGACATGCTTGGGTCCGGCTGGTCGGTCGTGAACCCGGTCTGAGATGCCCCACGGAGCTACACTCCGGCCACAAATCCCGCGAACCAGCGTGGTTGGTCACCGCCCTAGATATTCCGGTGCATGCCGGCAACGCGACGGGCGGTCCCGCGAATGACCGCCCAGAAACCGCAGACCGCCATCCATTCGTGCGCAGGCACACCTACGAGTGCCGCTTTTCCCGGCGGAAGATGCGCATCAATCAAGAGTCGCGATTGCAGTGAACATCGCCCCGCCCCGGGGAGTCAACATCTCGAGCAGGGCCTTGTAGCCGTGGCAGAATGACGGGACCTCCACCCACGCCTACCCCGGAGCGACGTGAGACGAACCCAAGCCAACCGTTTCCCCCGGCGAGCGCCGCTGCTGCTTATGCTGCTGCTCCTGCCTGGGGCGGGCACTGCCTCCGGCGCAGCCTCGTCTGGGGTGCAGCAGGCCGACCATATCCATGTGGAACTCATCAGCGAGGTTCGCATGGCGCGGGCGGGGGAGCCGCTCTGGGTCGCGCTGCGGCTGGTGCCGGAGCCCGGCTGGCACACCTACTGGCGCAATCCCGGCGATTCCGGCCTGGAGACGCGCATCCGCTGGACGCTTCCCGAGGGAGTAAGCGCCGGAGAGATCATCTGGCCGACTCCCCAGCACCTGCCGGTGGCCCACATCGTCAACTACGGGATGGAGGGCGAGACCTTTCTGCTGACCGAGATCGAGGTGCCCGAGAACCTCCCCCCGGACATGCCCGTCAAGATTCAGGCCAGCATTTCCTGGCTGGTTTGCAAGGTCGATTGCATCCCCGGAAGCGCTGAGCTGGCGGTGGAGATCCCCCTCGGTTCCGAGACTCTCCCCGCCCCGGAGCATGAACGGGCCTTTGCAGACGCCCGCGCACGGCTTCCCGTCGCCACTCCCCCGGGCTGGGATGCGGTCTATGAGATCACCGACGGGTACCTCCGACTAGTGCTGTCGACGGGTGCGGATCCGCTGCCGCCCGACACCGAAGCGCGTTTCTTCCCGCAGCCGACAGATGTGATCGACCACTCGGCGCCCCAGCAGATCGACGCCCTACCCGACGGACTGCGGTTCGTGCAAACACTGAGCCCTCTGTTCCGATCGGGCCCGGAGGAGTTGGGTGGCGTGCTCGTATTGGAACGGCGGGGCATCATCCGCGGGTTCGAGATCAGCGCCTCTCACCGGACCCCTGCAGGGTTGCAAGCGCCGGCGGCCAACCCCAGGCCTGCTGGGGAGAGCAACCTCGCCCGCCAGGGTGAGGCACCAGCGCACACGGCCGTCGAAACCCATTCCTGGGAACCCTTCAGCGAGCAACTACTGGAGGAACGGCGCTTCGCCGGCCGCCCGGTATTCGTGAACATGACCGCCGACTGGTGCACCACCTGCCTCGCCAATGAACGCCGGGCGTTGGACACCGACCCGGTGCGCACGGCCTTCCACGCGTGGGACGTTGCCTACCTGAAGGGCGACTGGACCGAGCAGGATCCGGAAATCACGAAGTATCTGGCGCGCTATGGCAGCCGGGGCGTGCCGCTGTATGTGCTCTCCCCGCCGGATCCGACCGCTCCGCCGCGGCGACTGCCGCCGATGCTCACACCCGAGATCGTGGTGGAAGCACTCGAAGCCGCTCTCGCCGCCCCCGAATCCCACCGACCCTGAGCCAAACGAGGAGGACCCGGAAGATGAACCTCGCAAGAACCGCCCTGCTGACCACCACCCTGCTCCTCTCCGCCAGCCTGATGGCCCGACCCGAGGTGGGCCTGCCGGCGCCGGACTTTCGCGCGGTGGATACCGCCGGCAACGAACACAGCCTGGCAGACTTCGCCGGCAGCACGCTGGTGCTGGAATGGACCAACCACGACTGCCCGTTCGTGATCAAGCACTACGGCAGCGACAACATGCAATCGCTGCAGCAGCGCTACGCAGACGAGGGTGTCGTCTGGCTCACGGTGATCTCGTCGGCCCCGGGCAAGCAGGGCCACGTCAGCGCCGAAGAAGCCGACCGGCTCACCGAAACCAGGGGCGCGGCGCCGACCGCCGTGCTGCTCGACCCGGAGGGCACCATGGGCCGAGCCTACGATGCACGCGTGACCCCGCACATGTACGTGATCGATACCGAGGGCACGCTGGTGTACATGGGCGGCATCGACAGCATCCCCAGCGCCGACCCGGCCGACATCCCGGAAGCCGTTCCCTACGTGGTGAATGCCCTCGACGCAGTGCTGTCCGGCAACCCGATCCCTGACGCCGTCACCCGTGCCTACGGCTGCACGGTGAAGTACTGACGGCTCTCCTTGCTCCCGGCGGCTGCCACGTGGCAGCCTCGCTGGGAAGCGCCAAAAAGCTCCGGAGGATCCGCAGCGCGTTCCCAGCAGCCCAGCGGACTGAAGGCCAGAGTGTGGACCACGTCGCGCCCCCTGAACTGCTGGGGAAACGGGCCGACACGAGGCGGTATTCCCGTGTTGATCAGCCGATTGATCCCATCGGTCCAGGGTAGCTGACCTCCTCCAGCTTGCCGGTGTCAACGTCGTAGATGAAACCGCGCACGGTTACGGCGTCGGGTCCACTGCAGGGCAGCCAGGGATGATTCTTGATCGCCGAGATACCCCGCCGGACGTCCCACGCCAAGCGCTCCATGTTCTTCTCGTCGCGCGGGGAATCCAGTGGCTCGAGCGCGCCGCGAAAAGCATGGAAGGCGACCGGACTACTGGAGGCCT
>PUOZ01000130.1 GCA_003553165.1 Thioalkalivibrio sp. | reverse complement strand
TCGGCCCGGCCCAGCGCCTCCACGGCGCCACGTATGTGGTCGATGCCACCTTCCGCCGCGAGGACCTCGATTCGGACGGGCTGGTGGTGGACATCGGCCTCGCCAGCCAGCAGCTGTCCGCGATTCTGGCCGCATTGAACTATCAGAACCTTGATGACCATCCGGATTTTGACGGGCAGAACACCACAACGGAGTTTCTCGCCCATCAGATCTACCTGCGCATGGCAGACGCAATCCAACGCGGCAAGCTGGGGTCCTCCGCACATGGCCTGACCGCGCTCTGCGTGACCCTGCACGAGTCCCACGTCGCCTGGGCCAGTTACGAAGGAACACTTTGAGCCTGGCCCCGTTGCATGTCGTGGTTCCGGGATCCCTGGAGCAGCGCACCGGAGGGTACATCTACGACAGTCGGATCTGCTCCGGCCTGCGCCGAATGGGCTGGTCCGTGCAGGTGCACGAGCTGGACGGCCGTTTTCCCGGCCCCGACCACGAGGCGGAGCAGGCCCTGGAACACACCCTGCGCCGGCTGCCGGATGGGTCGGTGGTGGTGATCGACGGGCTCGCCCTGGGTGGATTGCCCCTGCCTGCCGAAGCCCATGGCGGACGGCTCGTGCTGATCGGGCTGGTCCACCACCCCCTCTCGGAAGAGACCGCCCTTCCCCCGCCCCGTGCCGCCGAACTGCGCGACCTGGAACAGCGCGCGCTGGCGGCCTGCCAGGCAGTGATCGTGACGAGCCCGTTCACGGCCGCTCTGCTGCAGCCCTGGCTGCAGGCTTCGACTCCGGTACGAGTGGTGATTCCGGGAACCGAACCCGCGCAGGGGGTGCACGCGCCCGTATCCGCTACGCCCCCGCTGCTGCTGTGCGTGGGTTCCATGGTGCCGCGCAAGGGGCAGGACCTGCTGGTGCAGGCCCTGGGACGGCTCCCTGATCGAGCCTGGGAGTGCGTGCTGGCTGGAAGCATCGAGCGCGATCCGGCGTTCGTACAGGCGGTGCGGGCCGACGCCAGACGCCTGGGAATCGCCGACCGCGTGCGCTTTGCCGGCGAGAGCAGCACCGAGGAACTGGAAGCGCTGTATCGGTCCGCCAGCCTGTTCGCGCTGCCCTCGTGGTACGAGGGTTATGGCATGGCCTTCACCGAGGCGATGGCGCACGGGCTGCCAATCGTTGCGACGACCGGCGGCGCAATTCCACACACCGTGCCAAGCCAGGCGGCATTGTTGATCCCTCCTGGGGATGTCGACGCGTTGGCCGCCGCTTTCGCTCGTCTCCTGGACGAGCCGGGGTTGCGGCAGGGTCTGGCAGAGGGTGCATTGACCCATGCACGGACGCTGCCCGATTGGAACCAGGCGTCTTCGGCCTTCGCAGCGGCCGTGAACGAGTTGGCCGCCCGATGAGCGGGCATTTCCAGGCTGACTGGCTGGCGCTGCGCGAACCTGTGGATCACCAGGCACGCTCCAAGGCGTTGGGGCAACGGCTGCAGGCCTGGTGCCGGCCTCGCCGGCGCCTTTATGTGCTCGATCTGGGGACCGGTACCGGCTCCAACCGGCGCTTTCTCGCGCCCCTGCTGCCGGCCGACCAGCACTGGACACTGGTGGATCACGACCCTGCCCTGCTGGCCCTCGCCACGGCAGAGGCGGGTGGGCATGAATGGCGTGGCATTCATGCCGATCTCTCCGAGTGGCATCGTTTCGCCGCCCATCCGTCGCCGGACCTGGTGACCGCATCCGCCCTGCTGGACCTCGTCTCCGCGGACTGGCTCGACTCGCTGGTCGCGGCCTGCCGTGAACGGCGCGCCGCAGCATTGATGGTGCTGAGTTATGACGGGCAGGTCGAGTGGTCCTCCCCCGACCCGTTGGACGATGCCGTGCTCGCGGCCGTCAACGCACACCAGCAGCGGGACAAGGGCATCGGCGCCGCGTTGGGCCCCGCCGCGTCAAGCCAGCTGGCTGCGCGGTTCCGCGATGCTGGCTATCACGTCTGGGTGGAATCCAGCCCCTGGGATCTCGGACGCGAGAACGCGGGGCTGGCCCAGGCGCTGGTCGAGGGGTGGGTGGCGGCGGCCTGCGAACAACGTCCCGTGGGCTGTTCCGAATTCCGTGCCTGGGGCGGGCGCCGCTGTGCGGACCTCGCTGCCGGTCGCATCCGGGTGCGGGTTGGCCATCAGGATCTGCTCGCGCTGCCGGGATCGGGGCGATGAACGACAGGCTAAAAGGTGTCTTGCGCCTCGCCGTCAGCGTTACCCTGCTGCTGTTCCTGTTCCAGGCCTTCGACGCCACCGAGATTGCGGCGCACCTCGTACAACTCGACCTGCGCTGGGTATTGCCGGCCCTGCTCCTCTCCGTTCTGCAGATCATGCTCCTGGCCTGGCGCTGGCGATTCACCGCGGCGCGGCTTGGGGTCGGCATGCCCTACCGGCACGCCCTGGGTGAATACTATCTCGGGGTCTTTTTGAACCAGGTCCTCCCCGGCGGCATCCTCGGCGATGTCTCGCGGGCCTGGCGCCACGCCATCGTCGCGGTGCGCAGGCGCAGCGCCATCCACGCGGTCGTGCTGGAGCGGGTGGTGGTCCAGTCCGTGATGCTGGCCGTCGCCATTGCATCCCTGTTGGCAATCCCGGCGTTGCGACCGGGCTCGCTCGGATGGGGCTGGGCGGTGCCGCTCACGTTCGCAGCCCTCGTGATCGGCGGGGTGGGCCTCCGGCAACGGCTTCCGGCATTGCGCGCCGCCCTTCGGGAGTTCGGGGCGGATGCGCGCAGGGCATTCCTACCCGCACCGGTATTGCTGATACAGGTGGGCACCGCAACCCTCGTGATGGCGGCTAACCTGATCGTCTACGTGGCCGCGGCCCGCGCACTCGGTTCGGAGATTCCGCTGGCGACCCTGCTGCCCCTGATTGCTCCGGTGCTGCTGGTGATGATGCTGCCGATCAGCGTCGCGGGCTGGGGCGTGCGCGAAGGCGCGGCGGCGCTTCTGTGGGGGCTCAGTGGCCTCGGTGTCGCCGAAGGCGTCGCCATTGCCGTGGCTTACGGGCTGCTGTTCCTGCTGGCCTCCCTGCCCGGCCTGTTGCCGTTGCTCCGGGTCAGCCTGGCCCGAGGCGGAGCCGGTTCCAGACGCCTCAGGGACGAAGGCAGAGATCGAACAGGATGTCCGGACCCAGGGCGAAGTGACGACACTGCGGACGTAGCGCCTCCTGCAGCGTACGTACCGGGTCCAGGGTCACCGAGGGGCGCCCCGAGCCCAGCAGCAGGGGCGCGACCGTCAGGTGCAGCCGGTCCAGCACCCCGGCCGCCAGAAAGCGGGACACGGTGAGGCCACCGCCTTCGACCAGCACCCGGGTCATGCCGCGGGCAGCCAATCGCTCAAGCACCGTTGCGGGATGGAACCCCCCACCCGCAGCGACCTCGTCCATCTGCAGAACCTCCACCGTCCCGCTGGCAGAAGGCGGCTTCGCGCGCCGGCTCTGCAGCCACAGGGTCGGGGCGGCGCCGTCCTGGAACAGCTTCCGATCTGATGGAACCCGACCGGAGGGATCCAGTACCACGCGGACCGGGTTGTCACCGCGGACATGACGCACCGTCAGCTGCGGGTCGTCGGAAATCGCGGTACCAGCGCCCACGACCACCGCATCCACCAGGGCCCGGAGGCGGTGCAGATGCTCGATGTCCTCGGCCCCGGTCACGAAATGCGAGTGGCCGCTATGGGTGGCGATGCGCCCGTCCAGCGTCTGACCGAGCTGTGCGATCACCAGTTTCCGGGTCTGCACGAGCGGCAGGTAGATGGCCTCGACCTGGGAGCGGCCACCCGCATGGCCTTCGGTCCCTGGCTCCCGGACAACCGGCTGGTCTTCTTCGCTTCTCCGGAGTGTGGCGAGGCGCTCGAGGATCGCGTCCCACGCCCTTGCATCCGCACGTTTTTCGTTCATGGCACGGAACCCCAACGCGCCGATGGCGGGAGGTCCGGGGCGGGCCGCATGGGCCCCGGGCGCGCATGACAACGGGGTGCGCGGACCCGCTTCATCGCTGTGGCGACCGCAGCACGTCGAGCGGAAATGTGGCGGTGTCGCGGATGACCTGAGCAATGGCCGCACCGTAATGAGCCACCAGTCGCGCGCCCAGGTCCGGGTCAGCCAGAAGCGCGTTTCCCACCGCACCGTCGGCATGGAGATCCTGCGTCATCCAGGCGAAGGAGGCCTCCCCTTCCGGTCCCAGCCGCGCCATCTCCCGCTCGAGGCGATAGCCGACGGACACGTTGTCCGCACACTGTTCGATGCGCACGGAGCCAGGCGTCAGGTGCAGCATCATCGCGGTCTCGACTGCGCCACCGTGCAATCCGTGCCGGAGTTCGCCCGCCGGCAAGTCGAGGTCGGCCGGGGGCGGGAGCCGGAAATAGCTGCACTTGGCCACGAGAAGCCCGTGATCCCGGCGCAGACGAAGTCCGGCGAGATCCATCACCTGGGTATTGCCGCCATGGCTGTTGCAGAGCAGAAGGCGCCGGGCACCGGCGCGGGCCACGTCGGCACCGTAGTGTCCAATCACCGTCAACGCGGTCTCGGGATCCAGGCTCAGGGTGCCTGGGAAGGCCTCATGCTCCATGCTGGTGCCCACCGCCATCGGGGGCAGAACCAGCACTGCGCAGGAATCACCGAGTCTGGCCGCCGCTGCCTCGAGCAGTCCCAGGCCAATGTCCAGGTCTGTGGACAACGGCAAATGCGGGCCATGCTGTTCGATCGCCGCCAGCGGCAGGATCACCACCGGATCCCGGCGCGAGAAGGCCCGGATCTCGGGCGCCGTCATATCCTGCCAACGAGGAAACCCGCACCGGTTCATCGCTGCCCGCCCCCCGTCGCGCGGATAGCAGTCAGGGCGCCTTCTGGCCCAGTCTGCAACTCGGCGCAATCCGGATCCGTTCGGGTCGCGGGATCGGGCAAACGCGCATAGATATCTCCGGAAGGGAGCGCATCAGCCCCGTCCTGGAGCCACTGCAGCAGGGTCGAGGCCGACAGCCACTCGGCGAACAGATAACGCCGTTGCTCACCGCGGATGGCATTGAATTCGTAAGGTCCGAGTATGGCGAGCCTTCGCACCGCGTCCCCGGCAATCTCCAGGGCGCCGGCGACGAACTCCAGCGAGAGCGCCGGTACCGGCTGGCTGAGCCCGGCCACGACTTCGGCCTCGAAGCCCTCGACATCGATCTTGCAGAAATCCGGGAGACCGTATTCGTCGATCAGTTGGTCCAGGGTGACCAGGGGAATCCGAACGGAATCCTCCCAGGCCACCGTCCCGAATGACGGGTTGTTGCGGCCGAGGTCGGTCTGCCAGTAGCGGGAGAGTGTGGATACCGTCGGTGTGCGCCGGCTCACCGCGAGCATCGCCTCGCCGGGATGCCGGGCGACCCCCTCCGGGCGCAGGATGACCCCGGGCCGGGAACCGACGAGCCGGCGCAGCCATTGAAACAGATGCGGCTGCGGCTCCAATGCGACCACCCTGGCCCCCAGGCTCGCGAAGGCTCGCGTGCGGTCACCCAGGTGTGCACCAACGTCGAACACCAGCGCCTGGTCACGCAGGAAGGGGCGATAGAGGCGGCGCAAACCACGCTGTCGCCCCGGCCGCCAATAGATCACCAGCGAGCGCAGGATGCCGAGCGTACGTTGCCAGTCCATCGGATTCACGGGCCTCCAGCGTCTGGGTGGCCCAGATTGCGCTAGCCTCCCCCTGCGTGGCGAGGGCGGCCGTCTGCATCTCAGCCGAAACGGGACTCCAGATAGGCCTTGAAGTCGTCCTGAAGTTCCGGGTGCTGCAGGGCGAATTCCACGGTGGCCTTGAGATAGCCCAGTTTGCTGCCGCAGTCGAAGCGCTGGCCCTTGAATTCGAAGGCGGTGACGCGCTCCTCCTTCAGCAGTTGCGCGATGGCATCGGTCAGCTGGATCTCCCCACCTGCGCCCGCCTCCTGCTTTTCCAGTAGATCGAAGATGCGCGGGGTCAGGATGTAACGACCGACCACTGCCACATTCGAGGGTGCATCCTCCGGGCGTGGCTTCTCGACGATGCCGCGGACGTCCCAAAGGCCCGGTGTGTCGGTGGCGACCGGATCGATGACGCCGTATTTTCCTGTTTCCTCGGGCGGGACCTCTTCGACGCCGAGCACACTGCACTGTGTCTCGTTGAACTGTTCCACCATCTGCGCCAGCGCCCCGCCCTCATGGCTAACGATCAGGTCGTCCGCCAGGATCACCGCGAAGGGCTCATGCTGCACGATCGGGCGGGCGCAGCCGACTGCGTGGCCCAGACCCAGGGCATCGGTCTGGCGCACATAGACGCAGGTAACCTTTGGCGGGACGATATTGCGCACCAGCTCCAGCAGCGCGGTCTTGCCGCGCTCTGCCAATTCGGTCTCGAGTTCGTACGCCTTGTCGAAATGGTCCGGGATGGAGCGCTTGTTGCGGCCGGTGACGAAGACCAGGGTCTCGATGCCGGCGGCGACGGCTTCCTCCGCGGCGTACTGAATCAGCGGCTTGTCGACCACCGGCAGCATCTCCTTCGGATTGGCCTTGGTGGCCGGGAGGAAGCGTGTGCCCATGCCGGCTACGGGGAAGACGGCCATTCGAATGCG
>PUOZ01000320.1 GCA_003553165.1 Thioalkalivibrio sp. | reverse complement strand
GGGTAGAGGGATTCGAACCCCCGACATCCTGCTCCCAAAGCAGGCGCGCTACCAGACTGCGCTATACCCCGTGGTGCCATCCCGCGTAAAGCCCAGTACAGCGAGCCGGGGATCATAGCGCCACCTCATCCTCATGGTCAAGGACAAAGTCCTTCCAACGAAGCCCAGCCCGAACGGTGCAGGTGGCGTCCAGCGGAGACGGACTCAATCGGCCTAGCGTGCGGTGAGGACCAAGAATTGCACCGGCAGACCCCGCTCCTTGAGGGTGGCCGGGCATCATGGGATGATCGGCGGCCTGTTCCGGGGGATCTGCCATGAGTGCCAGGATCATCGACGGCCGCGCCATCGCGGCAACGCACCGCGCCCGCATCGGCGCAGAGGTCGAAGCCATGAAGTCCGCCGGGCTGCGCGCCCCGGGGCTGGCCGTGGTGCTGGTGGGTGACAACCCGGCCTCGGAGGTCTACGTGCGCAACAAGCGCAAGGCCTGCGCAGAGGTCGGGGTCGAGTCGCATTCCTACGACCTCCCGGCGCAGACGCCGCAAACCGACCTGTTGGCACTGATCGACCGCCTCAACCGGGACCGGGCCATCGACGGCATCCTGGTGCAGCTTCCCCTGCCCCCGCACATCGATCCGGAGACCGTGATCGAGAGCATCGACCCTGGCAAGGATGTCGACGGGTTCCATCCCTACAACGTCGGTCGGCTCGCCGTCCGGCTCCCGCGCCTACGCCCCTGCACGCCCTGGGGCGTGATCCAACTCTTGCGGGCGATCGAGGAGCCGTTCAAGGGGCGCACCGCCTGCGTGATCGGCGCCTCCAACATCGTCGGGCGCCCGATGGCCCTGGAGTTACTGCTGGCTGGAGCCACAACGGTGATCTGCCACCGCTTTACTCTCGACACGCGCACGCACGTCCGGGACGCCGATATCGTGATCGCCGCCGCGGGCAAGCCCGGGTTGGTGCGCGGCGACTGGATCAAGCCGGGCGCGACCGTGATCGACATCGGCATCAACCGCCTCGAGGACGGGACCCTGGCCGGAGACGTGGAGTTCGCTGCCGCTGCGGAGCGCGCCGCCTGGATCACCCCGGTACCGGGCGGCGTGGGCCCGATGACCGTCGCCATGCTGCTCGAAAACACCCTCAAGGCGCGCCAGTTCGGCGCAAACGAACCGTCGCACTGAGGGACAGCGTCGTGAACTGGCCTGGCGCCGGCGCAGGCGGTACCATCCACAACCCACGTCACATAGGGAATGCCGAATGCATCGTTTTCTCATGCCCCTGGTGCTGTTAACCGCAACCACTATCTCAGGAGTTCTCATGGCTGATGAGCAAACCAAGGTCGCAATCGAGACCAATCACGGCCGTATCGTGCTGCAACTGGACGCCACGGCTGCCCCGCAGACCGTCGCCAATTTCCTCCGCTACGTGGACGAAGGTTTCTACGACAACACCATCTTTCACCGGGTCATCCCCGGGTTCATGGTCCAGGGCGGCGGCTTCGACCCGGACATGCGCCAGAAGCCGGTCCACGAGCCGATTCCCAACGAAGCCGACAACAGCCTGAAGAACAAGACCGGCACCATCGCGATGGCCCGTACCAACGACCCGCATTCGGCGACCGCCCAGTTCTTCATCAACGTCTCGGACAACAGCTTCCTCGATCACAGCTCCAAGACTCCGCAGGGCTGGGGCTATGCGGTCTTCGGCAGCGTCGCCGAGGGCATGAGCGTGGTCAAGGAGATCGAGGGCGTGAAGACAGGCCGTGTGGGCATGCACCAGGATGTGCCGATGGAGCCGGTGATCATGAAAACCGTCAAGCGCGTCGAGTAAGCGAGTAAGCAAGCCCGCGCAATCGACAAGAGCCAAGGCATGCACACGACGCCGACGGTCCTGGTCGTCTCCGATCTCCATCTGGATCGGGAACCGGGGCCGGCGCTCGCTCAGTTCCTGGAGTTCCTCGAGGGTCCGGCACGCGAGGCCTCGGCGCTATACATCCTCGGCGATCTTTTCGAGTACTGGATTGGCGACGATGCGGGCTTCCCCGCGGCCGAGACCCTGGCCGCCGCGCTGGCCCGGCTTCCGGTGCCCGTCACCTTCCAGCACGGCAACCGGGATTTTCTGCTTGGACCCGAGTATGCCCGGCGTGCCGAAATGACATTGGGCCCGGAGCTGCTGCGGATCGAAGTCGCTGGCGGGCCCGCGCTGCTGATGCATGGCGACAGCCTGTGCACTTCGGATGTCGACTACCAGGAGTTCCGGAAGATGGTTCGGGCACCTGCCTGGCAGCAGGCCTTCCTGGCGCGCCCGCTGCCCGAGCGCATCGTCGCGGCGGAACGTCTGCGCGCGGGCAGTCGTGATGCGGGGAAGATGAAGGCCAGCGAGATCATGGATGCCCACCCCGACGCCATCGCGGACGTCCTGCGCAGGCATGGGCTGTCGCTGCTGGTGCATGGCCACACGCACCGACCGGCGATCCACCACCTGCAGGTCGATGGCCGTCCCTGCCTGCGCTGTGTGCTGCCTTCCTGGGACGAACTGCCCGGATATCTCACGCTGGACGACCAGGGACCCCGATTGCTGACCCTGGACGGCCGGGCCTACCCCCCGTCGGCTCCATGCGCTAACCCAGCCCCGCCTGATCCTCCAGCGCCTGCATCTCGCGCAGGCTGAACCCTGCAGCCAGGCGCGCGTCCAGCGCAAATGGCGGGCGCACCCGCCCGGGCATGTGCCGCGCCAGCAGGTCGAGGAAGGTCTGCTCCGGATCCAGCCCCCGCTGCACCGCGAGGTGACGGAACCAGTGCGAACCGATCGCGACATGGCTGACCTCCTCGCGCTGGATCACCTCCAACACCGCGACGCTGTCCACGTCACCCGCCGCCTGCAGCCGCTGGATCATGCCCGGGGTCACGTCGAGACCGCGGGCCTCGAGCACGCGCGGCACCAGGGCCATGCGCTCCATCGGGTCGACATCGGTTTTGACCGCCATTTCCCAAAGGCCGTTGTGTGCCGGGAAGTCGCCATAGGCAACGCCGATCTGCGTCAGCCGCTGTGCCAGCAACTGAAAATGCCGAGCCTCCTCGGCCGCCACCTGCAGCCAGTCGCTGATGTACTCAGCCGGAAGGCCGCGGAACCGGTACACCGCGTCCAGCGCGAGATTGATCGCATTGAACTCGATGTGTGTGACCGCGTGCAGCAGGGCCTGCCGCCCCCGCAGGGTATGCAGCCCCCGTCGGGGCAGATCCTGCGGGCGGACCAGCTGGGGCCGCTCGGGTCGCCCGGGCATTGCGATCCGCATCGGTGGCGGGTCAGCGGGAACGACCGCCAGTCCACCCACCTGCCAGGCCTCGAGCAGGCGCTCCACGCACTCGCATTTCCGGGCCGGATCGCGCACCTGCAGCGCGCGCAGGGCCAGCGCCTGCACACCGGGTTGTCGGCGTGCGGACGCTGCCCCCGCGCGCGCTTTGGCGCCGGCATCAGCGCCCAGCTTGGGCTGACGCGCTGACGGATCCCCCGATGTTCGGGTACCGGCTCGCGGTGACAAGGCCTGTCCGGCAGCATCCGCTGGCTTGCGCCCCCTGCCGGCCGCGACCGGGCCAAGTTGCACGATCAACAGATCCATCACGTTGGTCCCGGTCTCCCTGCCGGGCACGACCTGCCCCAGCCCCTCCCAGAAACCCGCGGTGTCGGCTTCGCGCACGGCCTGGCGCAACTTGGCACGGATCCTGGCATCGGCCGCTGGGCGGCGATCACCGAACCATGCGCCGGCGGCACCGCTGTTGCCGTCGACCCCATCCGTTGCCGCCGACAGCACCGCGATCGGCCGCGGGCAGCCTCGGGACAGCCAGAAAAGGAGGAGCAATGCCGCCAGATGCTGCGCCCTACCCCCCCGTCCGGATCGGGCCGGGAGAGGGACCGGTGCCTCGCCGCCCCAGACATGCACCCCGGCCGGCGCATGGCGCAGGAAGCGAACCAGCCTGCGGGCCACCGGCAGACCCGAGGCCTCGGGAAACAGCCCGTGATCCCACGCATCAAGTCCCTCTGCCCGGGCCGCTCGCCTCACCGCCGCGCGCGCATCGCCGTTCGCTGCGACCAGCCGGTGGATGGGGCGATGCCCGGCTGCGGGCGGCGGCTGCAGCCGGCGCAGCAGGGTCTCCAGTTCGGGCCAGCCAATCTCCGGGACCGTCATGGCCGCATCGGCGCTTTCCGGTGGCCAGAACGGCCCGGAGCCCACCGACGCCGGCGAGTCGCCCGGCACATCGCTGATGAACAGGATCCGGACATCGCCGCTCCGGCAAAGGCCGGCCGCGCCGCCCGCCTTCAGCCGCGAGAAACGCCCGCGCAGCGCGTTCATGATCCGGATGTCCAGACCTGCTGCGAGCAGATGCTCGTTCAGCTCGCGCAGTTCGGCCAGATGCACGCCCGGACGCGGCCACTCCGCGAGACTGGAGGCACCCCCGGAGAGCAGCACCAGCAGCGCGTCCTCGGGCGGAACGCCCTGCAGGAACTCGGCCACCGCCGCACCCGCGGCCAGGCTCTCCGCCGCCGGAACCGGGTGGTTGCCGACCTGACGCCGGACCGGGAACGGCAACCGGACCACCTCGGCCGCCGAACCATCGGGGCCGACCACCAGCGCACGTGTGATAGCGGCGCCCCACGCCCCCGCGGCACCCTGGAGCATGGCATCGGCAGCCTTGCCCAGCGCCAGCAAGTGCACCGGCCGTTGGGGCGGAGGCTCGTCAGCGAGGGCTGCGCGCACCGCCTTCCGGCCGTGCACGGTCTCGAGGGCCGCGCCATACCAGTCCAACAACCGGCCGACTCCAGTCACGTCAGGCGGTCCAGCCCCCGTGCCAGGTCACCCTGCACGTCGCCAATCGCCTCCAGACCCACCGCGATCCGGACCAGGCCCTCGGTGATACCCTGCGCCTCGCGTTGTTCGGGGGCCACACGGCCGTGGGTGGTCGTCGCCGGATGGGTGATGGTGCTCTTGGCGTCACCCAGGTTTGCGGTGATCGACAGCATGCGGGTGGCGTCGATGACCGACCAGGCCGCCGCGCGCCCGCCGGCCACCTCGAAGCTGAGCACTCCGCCGTAACCGCTCTGCTGGGCACCGGCCAGCGCGTGTTGCGGATGTTCTTCCAGGCCCGGGTAATGCACGGCCGTCACCTTCGGATGCTCCCGCAACCAGCGGGCCAGGGCCAGCGCATTGGTGCTGTGCTCGCGCATGCGCAGGTGCAGGGTCTCCAGGCCCTTCAGGAAAATCCAGGCATTGAAGGGCGACAGAGTCGGCCCGGCGCTGCGCAGGAAGCCGTAGACGTCCTTCCCGACACGCTCGGCATCACCGACCACCGCGCCGCCCAGGCAGCGGCCCTGGCCGTCGAGGAACTTGGTCGCGGAATGGATCACCAGATCCGCGCCCAGATCCAGCGGGCGCTGCAGCGCCGGGGTGCAGAAACAGTTGTCCACGGCGAGGAGGACGTCGCGGGCATGGGCGATCCCGGCCAACGCCCGGATATCGACCAGCTCTCCCATGGGGTTCGACGGCGTCTCGCAGAAGTACAGGCGGGTGTTCGGCTGCGTCGCCTCTTCCCAGGCGGACAGGTCCGACAGCGGCACGTAGCTGACCTCCACCCCGAAGCGGGCCATGTAGTTGTTCAGCAGCACGGTGGTGGTGCCGAACACCGAGCGCGAGCAGACCACGTGATCACCGCTGCGCAGCAGCCCCATCATGGTGGCCAGGATCGCAGCCATGCCGGACGCCGTGGCGACGCAGGCGGCCCCGCCCTCCATCGCCGCCAGGCGCTGTTCGAAGGCGCGCACAGTCGGGTTGGTGAAGCGCGAGTAGATATTGCCCGGCTCTTCGCCGCCGAAACGCGCCGCTGCCTCGGCAGCGTTGGCAAACACGAAGCTCGAGGTGGGGAAGATCGCCTCGGAGTGTTCGTTCTCGGGCGTGCGCCGGTACCCGGCGCGGATGGCGACGGTTTCCGGGGCGTACTGGCTGGGATCGAATTCCTGCATCTGGGCTTCCGGGATCAAGGCGGACTGCGTCCGGGGGCGGATCGGGTGGACACCGCCGGTAATTCGTACACTATACTTCGTCGCGACTTCCCGCCCCAACGGTCACCGGACCACGCGCCATGGGCTCCAGCCTCCGCTCCGTTTACAGCCTGCTGCTGGGCATGGGCATCCTGCTGATGGGGTCCGGGCTCATCGGCACCCTGCTGGGCTTGCGCGCGCAATCGGAGGGCTTCTCCGAACTGGCCATCGGCATGGTCATGTCAGCCTTCTTCATCGGCTATATCGTCGGCTCCTGGCTGATTCCCACGGTGATCGCCCGGGTCGGGCACATCCGCACCTTCGCCGCCCTTGCCGCCGTATCGGCGGTCGCGGCGCTGGCACACGCCCTCTGGGTGGATCCGGTGGTGTGGTGGTTCCTGCGCCTGATCAACGGCGTCAGCCTGCTGGGCAGCTACATGGTGATCGAGAGCTGGCTGAACGAGCAGGTCGTGGAGAAGCGCGGCCAGGTCTTCGCGGTGTACATGATGACGGCCCTGCTGGCGCTCGGCGCCGGGCAATTCCTGCTCCTGCTCTACGGTCCGGAGGCAATCCAGAGCTTCAT
>PUOZ01000319.1 GCA_003553165.1 Thioalkalivibrio sp. | reverse complement strand
GGATTATCTCACCGAAGGCGCAGTCGAGGCCTTTCTCCGCGATCACCCCGATTTCTTCGAGCGCCACCTGGCCCTGCTCGACGTGCTGCGCGTGCCGCATCCCAGCGGCGGCTCGGTGTCGCTGATCGAGCGGCAGGTCGCGCTGCTGCGGGATAAGCACCGCTATCTGGAGCAGCGCCTTGCCGAACTGGTCGAGCGCGCGCGCGACAACGAGCGCGTGGGGCTGCACCTGCACCGGCTGGCGTGCACGCTGATGCACGCCGAGGGACTCGACGCGGCGCTGGCGCTGACCCAGGAGGCCCTGCGCAACGAGCTGAAGGCCGAACTGGTCAGCATCCGCCTGGCCGGTGGGGGGGAGGACGACCTGCACCGCCTGCCTGCCGAGGACCTCGAATATTTCGAGGAACTCTTCGCGCGCGGTAAACCGCAGTGCGGGCGGCTGCCGAAACCCGCCCTGCAGGCCATGTTCGGCGATGACGCCGGTGCCGTCGGCTCCGCCATCCTGATGCCGCTGTCGGTCGACGGGCAGAAGACCGGGGTGCTGGGCCTGGGCAGCCGCTCCCCCGAGCGGTTCGTCCCGGACATGGGTACCTATTTCATCACCCATCTGGGTGAGTTGCTGGCCGAGGCCATCCGCTGTCATGACGTCCGTTCCTGCGCCAACGGGTAGGGGGCGCTACAGCGTCCCGGACGCGGATCCGGACCCGGCCACGGATGCAAGCATTGCCGCGTTTCTCGACCACCTGCGCCACGAGCGCGGTCTGTCTCCGTACACCGTGGTCGCCTACGGGCGCGACCTGAACCGCCTGCGCGCGGGCTTTGCCGGCACGTGGCCGGAACTGGATCCGGCCACGCTCCGCCGTATCGCCGCCGGCCTGGCGCGGGAAGGCAGCAATCCGCGCACCATTCAGCGCTTCCTGTCCGCCGTGCGCAGCTTCGGCAAGTGGGCGGTGCGCGAGGGTCTTCTGGAGCACAACCCGGCGGCATCGCTGCGCGGGCCGAAGCTCGGGCGGCCGCTGCCGCGCGGCCTCGACGTCGATCAGGCGGGCCGGGCCATGGCGCAGCCGGGCGGGGATACCCTGGAGCTGCGCGATCGGGCGATGCTGGAGCTGTTCTACTCCTCGGGGCTGCGGTTATCGGAGCTGACCGGGCTGAACCTTGGCAGCCTGGATCTCGAGGCCGGCCTGGTGCGGGTCATGGGCAAGGGGCGGCGCGAGCGCACGGTACCCGTGGGACGCCTGGCGTGCGCGGCCCTGCGTGCGTGGCTGGCCCAGCGGCCCGGTTGGGCGGCACCGGAGGAGGGTGCGCTCTTCGTGTCCCGGCGCGGCGGACGGTTGGGCAACCGCGCGGTGCAGAGCCGGCTGGCGCTGGCGGGTCTGCGCGCCGGCCTGGGCGAGCGGCTGCATCCGCACCGGCTGCGGCACGCCTTCGCCAGCCACCTGCTGGAATCGAGCGGCGATCTGCGCGCCGTGCAGGAACTCCTGGGGCACGCGGATCTGGCCACGACCCAGATCTACACCCACCTGGATTTCCAGCACCTGGCGCAGGTCTACGATAACGCGCACCCGCGGGCTCGGCGCAAGGCCGGCAGCACCGTTCGCCCGCACGGGACGCGTCTGCCCGGCGACGAACCCGAGTAGGACTGCGCCGCGCAGGAATGGACGGTGCAGCAGCCCCAACCATGGGATCCGTCCGCGTAGGAGCGCGCCGCGCGCGCGAATGGGTATGCTGCGGGGTTGACGAGAACGGGGTTCGCCCCGCGCAATGGCGCACGATGTGCGCGAAGAGGAGATCGTCTTTGGAGCAGTTTCGTGGAACCACCATCGTCAGCGTCCGTCGCAACGGCGAGGTCACGCTGGGCGGCGACGGCCAGGTGTCGCTGGGCAATACGGTGATGAAAGGGAACGCGCGCAAGGTCAGGCGCGTTTATCACGATCGGATCCTGGCCGGATTCGCCGGCGGCACCGCCGATGCCTTCACCCTGTTCGAACGCTTCGAGGGGATGCTGGAGAAGCACTCGGGCAACATGATGCGCTCGGCCGTCGAACTGGCCAAGGACTGGCGCACCGACCGCGCGCTGCGCCGACTGGAGGCCCTGCTGGCGGTGGCCGATCAGCAGCACTCGTTCGTGATCTCCGGCAACGGTGACGTGATCGAGCCGGAGCACAGCCTGATCGCGATCGGCTCGGGCGGCCCCTACGCCCAGGCGGCGGCGCGGGCGCTGCTGGACAACACCGACCTGCCGTCGCGCGAGATCGTCGAGCGCAGCCTGCACATCGCTGCCGACATCTGCATCTACACCAATCACCAGATCACGCTGGAACACCTCGGGCCGGAAACGAGCCGGGCCTGACGCAAGGACTCTCTTCATGACTGATATGACCCCGCGCGAGATCGTCCAGGAACTGGACCGCTACATCATCGGCCAGGACGACGCCAAGCGCGCCGTGGCCGTGGCCTTGCGCAACCGTTGGCGCCGGCAGCAGCTGCCCGAGGCGCTGCGCCAGGAAGTCACGCCGAAGAACATCCTGATGATCGGCCCCACCGGGGTCGGCAAGACCGAGATCGCGCGCCGGCTGGCGCGGCTGGCCAAGGCCCCGTTCCTGAAGATCGAGGCGACCAAGTTCACCGAGGTGGGCTACGTCGGGCGTGACGTCGAGTCGATCATCCGCGACCTCGCCGACGCCGCGATCAAGCAGCTGCGCGAGGAAGAGATGGGCCGGTACCGGGGCCGCGCCGAGGATGCCGCGGAGGAACGCATCCTCGACGCGCTGCTGCCGCGGCCTCGGGGCACCGGCTTCAACGAATCGGAGCCTCCGGCGGCGGACAGCGAAACCCGGCAGAAGCTGCGCAAGCGGCTGCGCGAGGGCACGCTGGACGACCGCGAGATCGACATCGAGGTGCGCGCGGTGCAGCCGAGCATGGAGATCATGACGCCGCCGGGGATGGAGGAGATGGCCAGCCAGCTGCAGTCGATGTTCCAGAACATCGGCGGACAGCGCACCCGCAGCCGGCGCCTGAAGATCCGCGACGCGATGCGCCTGCTGGTCGACGAGGAGGCCGCGCGGCTGGTCAACGAGGACGAGCTGAAGCTGAAGGCGGTCGAACGCGTCGAGCAGAGCGGCATCGTCTTCATCGACGAGATCGACAAGGTGGCCAAGCGCAGCGAGCACGGCGGCACCGATGTCTCGCGTGAGGGGGTGCAGCGCGACCTGCTGCCGCTGGTCGAGGGCACCACGGTGAACACCAAGCTGGGGATGGTCCGTACCGATCACATCCTGTTCATCGCCTCGGGCGCCTTCCACCTGGCGAAGCCCTCCGACCTGATCCCGGAACTGCAGGGGCGCCTGCCGATCCGGGTGGAACTCGGAGCGCTGTCCGTGGACCACTTCGTGCAGATCCTGACCGAACCCACTGCCTCGCTGACCGAGCAGTACACGGCCCTGCTCGGTACCGAGGGAGTGACTGTGGAATTCCGGCCGGACGGCGTGCGCCGGATCGCCGAGATCGCCTTTGACGTGAATGCGCGCACGGAGAACATTGGCGCCCGCCGCCTGCACACGGTGCTCGAGCACCTGCTGCAGCAGGTGGCCTACGATGCCCCGGACGTATCCGGCCCGGTGATCGTCGACGCGGCCATGGTCGACGATCGGCTCGGCGAGCTGGTGCAGGACGAGGACCTGTCGCGCTACATTCTTTGAGACGGATTTTTTCCTCGATCCGGAATGAAATTGGTACCCTGACCCCGAGAAAACGAAGGCAGGGCGGGTCAGGCGCAGCATGCCCGCCCTGCACAACCCACGCCCAGGAGCACTTTGATGAGCAGCAAGCACCGCCCCACGGACATCCAGTTGCACCAGAAGTCGCGCATTCTCGAACTCGGCTACGCCGACGGCACCAACCTTCGCCTGCCCTGCGAGTTCCTGCGCGTGTACTCCCCCTCGGCGGAGGTTCGCGGCCACGGCCCCGGCCAGGACACGCTGCAGCTGGGCAAGGAGGATGTAAACATCACCGAAGTGGAGCCGGTCGGGAACTACGCGGTGAAGTTGGTTTTCTCCGACGGCCACGACACCGGCATCTACGACTGGGACTATCTCTACAATCTCGGCGTGGAGCAGGACAGGCTCTGGCAGGAATACATCGACAAGCTCGCTGCCGCCGGGCACGCGCGCAAGACCCATTGATGCCGTCATGAGCGACGAAGAAGAGCGCGGCAAGACGCATTTCGGTTACGAAACCGTCGCGGAAGAGGAGAAGGCGGCGCGGGTCGGCCAGGTCTTCTCCTCGGTCGCGCGGAAATACGACCTGATGAACGACGTCATGTCGATGGGGATCCACCGCCTCTGGAAGCGGCACACGGTACAGCGGGCCGCGGTGCGCCCGGGCATGCGTGTGCTCGACCTGGCCGGCGGCACCGGCGACCTGGCCGCGGCCTTTGCGCCCCGGGTCGGCGAGCGTGGACACGTGGCGATCTGCGACATCAACGCCTCGATGCTGATCGCCGGGCGTGACCGTCTGCTCGACGAGGGACGGGTCGGCAACATCGACTTCGTGCAGGGCGACGCCGAGGCCCTGCCGTTTCCCGACGAGCACTTCGACCGCGTCACCATCGCCTTCGGCCTGCGCAACGTGACCCGCAAGGAACGGGCGCTGGCGGAGATGCGCCGGGTGCTGAAAGCGGGCGGGCGGCTCCTGGTGCTGGAGTTCTCACAGCCCGTCGCCCCGTTGCGACCCTTCTACGACGCGTATTCCTTCACGGTGATGCCACTGATGGGTCGCCTGATCGCCGGTGACGCCGACAGCTACCGCTATCTTGCCGAAAGCATCCGCGTGCACCCGAACCAGGAGGCGCTCGCGGAGATGATGCGCGAGGCGGGACTGGAACGGGTGGAGTACGAGAATCTGACCGGTGGCGTGGTCGCACTGCACCGGGCCACGAGGTTCTGACCCGATGACGACGAGCCAGGCCGTCCGCCCCCTGCCCACCGCGTTGACTGCATTCCTGGAGCTGGCGTTGAACCGCTGGCTGGACGCCTCGGAAGAGCCTGCGGTTGCGCGGCTGGCGGGGCATTCGATCGCGGTCGAGGTCCGGCCGCCCGGCCTGGGGCTGGTCTTCCTCGGCGCCGCCGACCGGCTGCAGGTGCTGGGCAGCCTGGAGGGCGAGGAACCGGACGTGACGCTGAGCGGATCGCCCGTGGGCCTGGCGGCGGCGCTCTCGGGCGGCGATCGCTCCGGGATCTCGGTGCGGGGCGATGCTGCCGTGCTGACCGATCTGCAACGGGCGCTGGCCGGGGTCTCCTTCGACTGGGCCGGTTGGCTGGAGTCGTTGACCGGTGCGGGCACGGCGGGGCCGCTGCTGCAGGCGGGCGAAGCTCTCCGGAGTCATCTCCGCCGCTTCGTGCAGCGCGGGCTGGACGATACGGTCGACTACGCCCGCGAGGAGGCACGCTGGCTGCCGCCCTCCGGCGAATTCGAGGCCTGGGCCGAGGACTTGGCGGAACTGCGCGATGCCGCCGCCCGCCTGGAGGCGCGCATTGCGCGTCTGGAGGCCGCATCTCCAGCGACGGGCTCAGCCACCGACGGTCCCGGGCTGCCCGGACCCGGATGATCCGGACCTTCAAACAGGGCCTGCGCCTGTGGACCATCGGCCGCGTGCTGGTGCGCTACCGGCTCGACGCCATCCTGTTCACCCTGAAGCCGCTGCGGCCGCTGAGTTTCCTCCTGCACCTCCTGCCGTGGAACTGGTTCCGGCGCGAGCAGGGGACCCGCGGCGAGCGCATCCGGCGTTCCCTGGAGGACCTCGGCCCGATCTTCATCAAGTTCGGGCAGATGCTGTCGACCAGGCGCGACCTGCTGCCGGACGACATCGCGCTGGAACTCACCCGACTGCAGGATCGGGTGCCGCCCTTCCCCAGCGACCAGGCCCGGACGGCGATCGAGAAGGCCCTGGAGCGCCCCATCGACCTGATCTTCGCCGAGTTCGAGGACATCCCTCTGGCCTCGGCGTCGATCGCGCAGGTGCATTCCGCCCGCCTTCGTGACGGCCGCTCGGTGGTGGTGAAGGTGGTGCGGCCCGGCATCGACCGCACCATCCGCGCCGACCTGGAGATCCTGCATCTGATCGCCTACCTCGCGGATCGCTACTGGGCCGACGGCCGCCGCATGCGGCCGCGTGAGGTGGTGTCGGAGTACGAGAAGACGGTGCTCGACGAACTCGACCTGGTGCGCGAGGGCGCCAACGCGATCACCATACGGCGCAATTTCGAGGGCAACCCGCTGCTGTACGTGCCCGAGGTGATCTGGGACTACACGCGGACCAACGTGATGGTGATGGAGCGCATCAGCGGCATCCCGGTCGCGAACATCGAGGAGCTGCGCACGCGGGGCGTCGACCTGAAGCTGCTGGCCGAGCGCGGGGTGGAGATCTTCTTCACCCAGGTCTTCAAGCACAATTTCTTTCACGCGGACATGCACCCGGGAAACATCTTCATCGATGCCACCGACCCGTCGGATCCGAGTTACATGGCGGTGGATTTCGGCATTGTCGGCAGCCTGTTGCGATCCGACCAGCACTATCTCGCGGAGAACTTCCACGCCTTCTTCGGCCGTGACTACGGTCGCGTGGCGGAACTCTACGTGGAGTC